>CAIQGU010000035.1 GCA_903871435.1 uncultured Burkholderiales bacterium
CGCCCAGTTGGTCGGCCGCCGCGGCCACGTCCGCCGGCCAGTCCAGCAGGCGGCGCCCAGGAAGCGGCGTCGAACTGCCGTAGCCCGGGCGGTCGATCGAGATGATGCGCAGGGGCAGATGGTCAAGGATGGCCACTTCCTGACGTGAACCCGGATAGCCGTGGAAGTAGAAGAACGGTGGCCCCGCGGGATCGCCAAACTGCGCAAGGCTCAGTTTGCGGCCGTCGGGCAGGGTGAGGATCTGCGGGCTCATGGCTGAACCCTGCGGGCTGTCATGTGGTGGCGCCAGCGTGGGAGTTCAGTTGCAACTCCTGCAGCGAGACGCGCTTTTTGCCACCGGCGACCCACTGCGTGCCGACCTCGGCAAAGCCGAACCGGTTGTGAAAGCGCAGCGATGCGGGGTTGGGCGGCTCGATGTCGATCTCGCAGGTAATGCGCGCAATGCCGCCCGCGCGGGCATGCGCAATCAGGTCGTCATAGAGCAATCCGGCAAGGCCGGCCTGGCGCGCCGGCGCCGCCACGACGATGCGGTCGACATAGACAAAATCGGCGTAGCGCTGCGAAAACCACTGGTAGTTGGGGCTGTCATAGTCGGCACCCGGACCCAGGGCGATGAGAAACGCCTGCACATGGCCATCCAGGCACGCCACGCGGTGATGCCAGGACTGCGCCAGCAGTGCTTCCAGCCCGGCTGCCGTCAGCGGGCTCAGGACGGCCTCGGATGCCAGATTCAGCGCGAGGACGGCTTGCCGGTCCTGCGGCAGCGTCGTTCGCAGAGCGGGCGGGTCGTTACGCAAGGGCGGAGTGCTAGGCAAGGGCAACCCAGGCCAGCAGCAAAGCCACGCCCACGCTGGCCACCGTGGCATGGGTGGCCAGCGCCACGTTCATGGTCAGGCGCGAGCGGCGTCCCACGATGGGAGAGAGTATGCCGATGAACAGCGCCGCGGCGAGGAATCCCGCGGCCGTGCGGCCCAAGGTGCCCGTGAAGATCACCGTGCCGTCGGGTGCGCCGGCCAGCGTCATCACCATCACTTCCAGCCCGGCGGCGCCAAACAGGAGGTGCATGCCGATCATCACGGGCTTGCTGCGCACGCCCTTGAGGTACTGCAGGCCCAGCATCACGCCCAGGCAGGCGGCGACGCCAAAGAGGATTACTACCGGTAAGGCCTTCACATACCTCTCCCCGTGGTTCCGGCGCGCATGATTGCACACACGCCGCGGACTGTGGCCGCCCCCTCCCCCCCAATCGTCCGGATGGGTCGGGTGCCACGCAGGATGCGCGGATGATCCGCGGATGATCTGCGGATGATCCGCGGATGATCATCTGGCAATATCGGGCGGCGACCGACCGGGCCGCCTACTCTCCAACCGATTCTCAACGGGATCTGCCAACCGATGCTCGCAAGCCTGCCCGCCGCCTTGCGCGGCAGCATTACCGGCCTGATCCTGGGTCTCAATACCGTGCTCATCTTCTCCTGCATGATCCCCGTGGCGCTGCTCAAGCTGGTGCTGCGCGGCGCCGGCGCGCGCCGTGTCCTGGACCGCCTGCTCATGACGCTGGCTTCCCGCTGGGTGGCCATCAACAATGCCTGGATCGCCGCCGTGGGGTCCATACGCTGGGACGTGGAGGGCCTCGCTGGCCTCGACCCCCAGGGTTGGTACCTCGTGTCCAGCAACCACCAGAGCTGGGTCGACATTCTCGTGCTGCAACGTATCTTCCACACGCGCATCCCGTTCCTGAAATTCTTCCTCAAGCAGGAACTGATCTGGGTGCCGGTGATCGGCCTCGCGTGGTGGGCGCGACAGGGTTCGAACCTGTGACCCCTACGATGTCAACGTAGTGCTCTACCACTGAGCTACGCGCCCGCTGCCAGCCCGAGGGCC
>CAIQGU010000036.1 GCA_903871435.1 uncultured Burkholderiales bacterium
AGGGTGGCGAAACTGGTGACGCCGCGATCCTGGAGATCTTCGCCGCTGACCGCGGTCATGCTGATAGGGGTTTTTTCCACCGTCGAGGAACGCTTCTGCGCCGTTACGACGATTTCCGGTAGTTGCTGCACATCGGGCGCCGGTTGCGGCGCCTGTTGCGCAAGGGCGTGCCCGGCTACCACCAGGCCAATCGCCGGGGATACCTTGGCAGCTGCGATGATTTTCTGCCCGATGCGGTGTTTCATATGATTCCAACCTCTAGAGATAAGTGACAGCCTGCCAACGCCTGAGCCTGCGCCAGACCGGCCAAGATACCGCAAAGTGCTGGACTCGCCGAGCGGCCGCGGAAGAAGTGTCTACTTCAACCAACAGTTGCGGCACCGTAAACTTCGCGAGTGAAGAGCAGACAATCCGCGGTTAATGCGCCAACAGGCCCGCGCGCCCCTGCGCCTGCCGCACGCCTGTCCATCGTCGACGTGGCGCGCGGCCTGGCCATCGCGCAGATGGTGGTCTACCACTTCTGCTACGACCTCCAATATTTTGGGTGGACCCACACGGCCATGACGCGCGACGTGGGCTGGATCGCGTGGCGATCCGCCATCGTGACTCAGTTCCTTTTCTTGGTCGGCATTTCGCTCACCTTGCGTCCGCAACGCGCCCCAGGCGCCGGGACGATCTTCACGCGCCGCTGGTGGCAGATCGCGGGTTGTGCAGCGCTCGTTTCCGCGGGCAGCGCTTTCATCTTTGGTCCACGCTGGATCTGGTTCGGCATCCTGCATTTTGTGGTGATTGCGCAAGTTCTGGTAGCGCCATTGCGCCGCTTCGGCGTCGCTAATCTGCTGCTGGGTGCCGGGCTGCTGGTGCTGGGCAGCCAGTTGCAGCTGCCGGCATTCACACCCAACGCAGTGAGCTGGATCGGGTTTGCGCCGGTCAAGCCGCTTACCGAGGACTTCGTGCCGCTGATGCTGTGGATCGGCGTGGTGGTGATGGGCGTGGGCACGGGCAATATCTGGCGGGAGAGTGCGGCGCCGCTGGCGCAGGGGCTGCGGCACTGGAGCGGGGCAGGATGGCTGGCGGCGATCGGCCGCTGGCCATTGACGATTTACATGGTGCACCAGCCGGTGCTGTTCGGCGTTTTCACGTTGTTGCAGGCGGCGGGCAGATCGGGTAGCTGAGACCCTCACCCCTGCGGCACTATCGGAATCGTCCCCGCGGTGGGCACCTTCCCGAAGCATTCCGGTTGCAGCGTGACATGGCCAATGCCATGGTCACGCGCGAGCAACTGGCGTGCCTGCATCAAGATGGCCGGCCAGCGTTCGATGCGATCGATCATCAGGTGCGCGGATGCCGCGCGCTGTCCCGGCACCATGGCCCAGACGTGCAGGTCGTGCACGGACTTGACCCCCGGAATACCCGCCAGGGCCGTGCCTACCGAGTCGTAGTCGACGCCAGCGGGCACGCTGTCCAGCAGCACCAGCGTGGACTCGCGCAGCACGCCGAAGGTGGACCGCAGGATGAGTCCGCCCACCAGCATGGACAGCAACGGATCCACCACCACGTAGCCCGTGTAGATGATGACGATGCCGGCGATCAACGCGGCAACGGAGCCGAAGAGGTCGCTGATGACGTGGAGCAGCGCGGCGCGCATATTGAGGTTGTCGTGATCGTGCGACAGCACCCAGGCCACCAGCAGGTTGACCACCACGCCGCCGCTGGCGATCAAGGCAACGGCACGGCCGTTGACCGGAACGGGATCGGCGATACGGTGCACGCTCTCCACCACCAGCCATATCACGACCGCCAGCAGTGCCAGGGAATTGACGAAGGCCGCAATGACTTCCGTGCGGGCCAGACCGTACGAATGGCGCGCCGATACCGGCCGCTGGGCCACGATGTTCGCGGCCAGCGACAAGCCGAGGGCCGCCGCGTCGGTAAACATGTGGCCGGAATCGGCCAGCAAGGCCAGCGATCCGGACCAGAAGCCGCCGATGAGTTCGACGACCGCGAAAGCTGCCACCATCACCAGGGCTGTGATCAGCGCGCGGGAGGCTCCGGGACGCGTGCTGTGCGCGTAGTGTCCGTCGCCGTGGGAATGGCCGCCGAAGCCGCCATGGGAGTGACCGTCACCATGGCCGGCTGAGGGTGCATGCGACGCGCCGGCAGTGCCGCCAGCCTGGGCAGCGGTGTGCCCCGGACCGTGCCCGTGAGCATCGTCCTGCCCATGGCCGTGCTCGTGCGCGTGGTCGTTCCCGTGCGCGTGGCCGTGATGATGATTGCTCATCGCCGGATCAGCGACAGGCTATGACGCGCCGCTGCCACGGTATCGAGCCGCCCCTCAAGCGCTGGCCCCAGCGGAAAAATGCACCGGGCAGCCGGTCTTGACACGGACCTCGTCGGCCGTAACGCCTGGCGCCAGCTCGGTGGCGTGCAACTGCCCGTCGCGCACGTCGAACACGCCCAGGTCCGTGATGATGCGGTTGACCACGCCCACGCCGGTGAGCGGCAGCGTGCAGCTCTCCAGTATCTTGTGCTCGCCGTTCTTGGCGCAATGCTCCATGAGCACGATGACGCGTGCCACGCCCGCGACCAGATCCATGGCGCCGCCCATGCCCTTGACCAGCTTGCCCGGGATCATCCAGTTGGCCAGATCGCCGGCCTGGCTCACCTGCATGGCGCCCAGTATGGCGAGGTTGATATGGCCGCCACGGATCATGCCGAAGGAATCGGCGCTGCTGAAGTAGCTGGAACCGGGCAGCGCGGTAACGAGCTGCTTGCCGGCGTTGATCAGGTCGGCGTCCACCTCATCCTCGGTGGGGAAGGGGCCTATGCCCAGCAGACCGTTCTCCGACTGGAGCATGACGTCCACGCCATCGGGAATGTAGTTGGCCACCAGGGTAGGCATGCCAATGCCCAGGTTGACGTAATAGCCGTCGCGCAGTTCGCGCGCGGCGCATTGCGCCATTTCTTCTCGATTCCACGCCATTTCCGGACTCCTGAATGTGGTCTGCGCGCCGCCCAGCGCGAGTGACGATCTGCCCTGGGGACGATCAGCCTGCGCGGACGGTGCGCTGCTCGATGCGCTTCTGGGGATGCGCGTTGACGACAATGCGCTTGACGTAGATGCCCGGCGTGTGGATCTGGTCCGGGTCGAGCGCGCCGTTCTCGACGACCTCCTCTACCTCGGCGACGGTGATGCGCCCGCACATGGCCACCACGGGATTGAAGTTGCGCGCCGTCTTGCGATAGACGAGGTTGCCCTGGCGGTCGGCCTTCCAGGCCTTGACGATGGCGATGTCGGCGCGCAGCGAGGGCTCGAGCACATAGCGCTTGCCGTCGAACTCGCGCACTTCCTTGCCTTCGGCAACCAGCGTACCGACGCCCGTAGGCGTGAAGAACGCCGGAATGCCGCAGCCGCCGGCGCGCATCTTTTCGGCCAGGGTGCCCTGGGGCGTGAACTCCAGGGCCAGTTCGCCCGCAAGGTACTGGCGCTCGAACTCCTTGTTCTCCCCGACGTAGGACGCGATCATCTTGCTCACCTGCCGCGTCTGCAGCAGCATGCCCAGGCCAAAACCATCGACGCCGGCATTGTTGCTGATGCAGGTGAGGTTGCGCACGCCGCTGTCGCGCAAGGCCTCGATCAGCGCCTCGGGGATGCCGCAAAGCCCGAAGCCGCCGACGGCAATGGTCTGGCCATCGCGGGCGATATCGGCCAGGGCCTGCCGGGCATTGGGATAGAGCTTGTTCATGAAGTCTCCGCTGGGATTGCCGCATTCTAGGACGCTGGCGGCAATTCGCGAAGCCGCTCCGGGGGCCACCGGCGGGCTGGCTCTAGAATCACGGGAAAACGCAACCCCAGCAGGAGCAAGCTGTTTCATGGATCCCGTCGAGCGCGAGGCAATGGAGTATGACGTCGTGGTGGTGGGTGGAGGCCCCGCCGGTCTCGCCGCGGCCATACGCATCAAGCAGCAGGCTGCCGCCACCGGCCAGGATGTGAGCGTCTGCGTGCTGGAAAAGGGCGCAGAGCTGGGCGCGCATACCTTGTCGGGCGCGGTGGTGGATCCACGCGCCTTCGACGAACTCATTCCTGACTGGCGTGAACGGGGCGCACCCCTGGATGTGCCGGTGACGGAAGATCGGTTCCTGTTCCTGACGCAAACACGCTCCCACCGTGCGCCCGGCTGGATGCTGCCGGGCTGCTTTGAAAACCACGGTAACTACATCGTCAGCCTGGGCAATGTGGTGCGCTGGCTGGGCAGCCAAGCCGAAGCCCTGGGCGTCGAAGTGTTTGCCGGCTTTGCCGCCGCCGAAATACTTTACGACGACAGTAGCCGCGTTGCCGGCGTGGCAACGGGCAACCTGGGCGTGGGCCGCGACGGTGAACCCACCGCAAACTTTCAGCCGGGCGTGGAGCTGCGCGGCAAGTACACGCTGTTTGCCGAGGGCGCGCGCGGCCACCTGGGCCGCCAGCTGATCGCCCGCTATGAACTCGACCGCGGCCGCGACCCGCAGACCTATGGCATCGGCATCAAGGAGCTTTGGGATATCGAGCCCGCGCGCCACCAGCAGGG
>CAIQGU010000037.1 GCA_903871435.1 uncultured Burkholderiales bacterium
AGAACAACGCCAGGCCAATGCACGAATACGCGAACAACTTGAGCGCCGCGGCCCACTCCAGTATGGCCAGGTGCCGGCCGGAATATTCCAGCAGCAGCGCCTCATGGATCATCGTCAGCTCCAGATGCGTGGCCGGATTGTCCACGGGGATGCGCGTGTTCTCGGCCAGCGAGACCACGGTGAAGGCGAGCCCGGCAAATGCCAGGCTGGGCTCCAGCGCGAAGGGGCGGCCGTTCATGGTCTCCACCATATTGGCCAGCGACGTGGAATGCGTGATCAGCGAAACGCAGAACAGCGTCATGAGCAATGCCGGTTCGGCCAAAAAGCCGATGAGCATGTCGCGGCGTGCGCCCATGCCGCCGAAGGCCGTGCCGATGTCCATGGCCGCCAGCGCGAGGAAGGTGCGGGCCAGCGCGAAGAGGCCGACGAGGGCAATGGCGTCGGCGGCGGTGGCCAGCGGCAGGTCGGTGGAAACCGTGGGAACGATGGCGCAAGCCAGACTCATGCAGCCGAACTTGGCGTACGGCGCGATCCGGAACAGGGGTGAGGCGGAATGCGCCACCACGGATTCCTTGTGAAAGAGCTTGCGCAGCACGCGGTAGGGCTGTATCAGCGGCGGCGCCGACCGGTTCTGCAGGCGTGCACGGCACTGGTCGACCCAGCCCAGCAGCAAAGGCGCGCCGGCCAGCGCCAGGGCAATCTCCAGCAGCTGCGCGATGACGCCGGTCGTGGACATCATGCACGCACCAGCAGCAGCATCACCAGCAAGGTGAGGAAACTGTAGAGCAGGTAGATGGAAATCCGCCCCTGTTGCAGACGTCCCACCAAGCGCGCCGCTGCGTCCACCGCGCGGACGACGGGCAGGTAGGCGCCCAGCCAGATCCGATCCTCGATCAGCACGCGGTAGCGCGGCCGCGCATCCGCGGGCCCGGGCACTTCGCGGCTTACGTGGAAGAAGGCCTCGAAGATCTGCCGGATGGGCTGGCCGAATCCTTCGGCGCTGTCCTGCAGTCGCGCCTGTTCGCGCACCGGCAGTGGTCCGATGCCGCAGGCCCAGGCCGCCGCCCGCCGCAGGGTGCCGGGGAACAAGCCCCGCGCTACAAAGACCCCGAACAGCGTGGCCGCGCCCACACCGCACAGGAAGACGATGGGCCCGTAGCTCGCGCGCTCGATGCCGCTGGGCGACAGCAGCAGCCACCCGTTGCCATGGACCGCGGGCGCCAGCCCGCCGCCCACCAGCAGGCGCGTTACGGGGTCCACCAGGTCGATCAGCAGCACCGGCAGCAAGCCGAGCAGCAACACCCCGCCGGCGAACCACAGCAGTCCCAGCCGCTGCCAGGCGCCGGCATCGCGCGCCTGCAACAGTTTTTCCTCGCGCGGCTGACCCAGGAATATCACCCCGAAAAATTTCACCATGGCGTAGCCCGCCAGAGCGACCACCAGCGCGATGGCTGCTGCCACCAGCGGAATGAGCATGTTGAGGAACGAATTGGGCAGAATGGTGGTGAGCAGGAAACTCTGCAGCAGAAGCCATTCGGATACGAATCCCGCAAAGGGCGGCAGCCCTGCGCCGGCCAGCGCACCCGCCAGCACCAGCCAGGCCACCCATGGCATGGAGCGGATCAGCCCGCCCAGCTTGCCGAGGTTGCGCTCCCCCGTGGCGTGCAGGACGGCGCCGGTCCCGAGGAACAGCAGGCTCTTGAAAAAGGTATGCGCCAGGACATGGACCAGGGCGGCGCTGAGCGCGAGCGCGGCCAGGGCGGTCATG
>CAIQGU010000038.1 GCA_903871435.1 uncultured Burkholderiales bacterium
GCCGGACAGCATCGCCTCGCGCGCCGCCTGCCAGGCGATGGCGGTGTCGCGCTCGTCCACCAGTTCGAAATGCGGCGACAGCAGCGCCTCCAGCGGAAACCGCCGCAGCAGCGACTGGCAGAAGGCGTGAATGGTGCCAATCCGCATCCCGCCCGGCAGGTCCAGCACGCGGGCGAACAGCGCGCGCGCGGTGGCGCGGTTTTCCTCCGTTGCCTCGATCGAGCGGATGGCAAGATCAGCGTCCAGCGCCGCGTCATCCAACGTCACCCAGCGCCCGAGCACGCTTTGCAGCCGCAACGCCATTTCAGCGGCGGCGGCTTTGGTGAAGGTGAGGCACTGAATGCGTGCTGGTTCCGCCCCTTGCAGCATCAGCCGCAACAGTCGGTCGGTCAGCAACTTGGTCTTGCCCGAGCCCGCGGACGCAGACACGAACGCAGACACAGCGGGATTGGAAGCCCGGCGCTGCTCAGCGTTGGCGATGTCGCGTGCCGTCATGGAGGCGGAGGCGCTCATTCGCCGTCCTCCAAATCCCACTCATCCACACGGGCAAGCTGCGCATAATCAGGGAAGCGAGGCCGCAAACCCGGATGCGGCTGCGCGAGGTAGGCGCAATTCGGATCATCAAACGCAATCACGCGGTCACGCAGCCGGTTGAGCGCGGTGTCGGCGGCTGCCGCGATACCCACGATGCTGCCGTCGAACAATGGCTTCGACTTGCCAGGCGTGTGGCCGCCGCTGACATGCCAATAGGCGAGTTCGCGCGCCTGCCCCGTCCATTTCTCGCCAAACCCGCCGCGCTCGGCCATTGCTGCTTCGAGGGTCAACTGCGGTGCCGCCCCGCTCTCGACGGCCTTGGCAGGCGGCGGCGTGCCGGTTTTGTAATCCAGAATGGCCAGCGTGCCGTCGGCAAACCGCTCGATGCGGTCGGCGCGTCCGGTGAGGGTAAAGCCGCGCTCGGTTTGCAACCGCAACTGGCCCATCAGTTCCGCCCCAATGGACGCCGGAGCACGGCTGGCGTGACGCTCCCGCTCAACCTCGATCACCCAATCGGCAATGCGGATCAGGCGCGGTGCCCACCATTCGGTCAGCGCACGGCGTAGCTCGGTCTGTTCAAGTGCAAGCAGCATGGATTGCCGAAGCATCGGCTGCCAGTCCGTCCGGAACCGCTCACCCGCGTGCTCAAGGAAAATCTGAAATCCACGATGCACGATGGAGCCGTAATCAGCAGCATCCGTCGCCTCCTCCAGCGGCTTGAGCTTCTTCAGATGCAGGATGTGCTTGGCATAAATCGCGTATGGGTCAGCAGACCACGTCTCGATCTCGGTCACGCTCAGCTTGCGCGGCCGCAGTTCCACCGCAGGCTTCGGCGCAGGCGGGCGAACCGGGCGGGCCGGGCCATCCGGCTGATCCAACAGCCGCGCCCAGGCCGTGGCTGGGTGCTTTGGCAAAAACGCACGCTGCCCGGCAAGGCACGCATCAAGCCGCGCAAGCCACCGTGCAGGCACGGCAGGCGCACCATCCCTCCGGCGCGGGCAGGACAAAATCGCCATGGGGGCGGCGCAGGTCGCCATCACGAAATCATGCGCGGACTGGCCCACCGCCTCCTCCGGGCTCGGCAATCCCGCCGCCTCGCGCATCGGCCGGCTCATCCAGGGGCCGGGGTCGGTGGCCGGGGGCCAGATCGTCTCCGCAAGGCCGCCCAGCACGACAACGTCCACCGCTTGCAGCCGCGCTTCCAGCAGGCCCCAGATGAACACACGCGGATGTTCGAAGGCACTGGCCCGCCCGCGCAACGCCCGTCTGCTGCGCACCGCGATGCCTTCCAGCAATGCGTCGAGCAGGCCGGGCAGC
>CAIQGU010000039.1 GCA_903871435.1 uncultured Burkholderiales bacterium
CCCGCATCGATCACGTCTTTGGTCATTTCCAGGTTTGCCGACTGGGCGATTGCCGTGGTCACGAACCCCAGTGGTGCGACCAACAGGAAAAGCCCGAAGCCCTCCTGGACGTGGAGAACGGCGCTGAGCGCGCCCATGATCATCACGGCAATGACACTGATGCCGATCAGCGTGAGCGTGTAGACCAGCATGGCGGCCCGGTTGCGCCAGCAGGCAAAGAAGCTGAAGAACAGCGCCTTGGGCGCCGACAACCCGTACCAGCCCGAGAGCACCGGCGCGAACCACATGGTCATGGTGTAGGGCAGCAGCAGGGCCACCATGGCGAGGAACACTGGCAGGGACATGGGCGCTTCGGCCGGAGGCGGTGATGTCGTTTCCGGGCGGCCCGCGGGCGGCTGCACGGAAGCTGCGGGCGCGGGTTCGGCCGCGCGCGGTGTTGCTTGCGGTTTATCGATGGTATTGGCTAAGGGCTGACCGCTGAGCGCAACGGCCGGCGCACTGGCGTTGCCATCGGCTGCACGGGTCTCGGGCGCGCCCGACATGCCCGACACCAGCAGCGTGCTCAGGCCAAAGTAGATGGCGCTGTACACGCCCAACTGCAGCAGCCGCAGCCGCGCTACGGGATCGCGCAGGGGCGCCAAATACAGCGCAGACCCCGGCGCCTGCCCCTGATCCACGCTGCGGCAGATCGCCAGCGCGCCCAGTGACACGACGGGCGTGAGAATCAGGAACGCCAGATTGCCGACTTCCGGCCGGATGAAAACCGACAGCAGCACCAGCAACGTGAACAGCACCAGCAGGCCCAATCCGATGAGAACGACGAGCATCAACGGTTGGCGCCAGAAAAGGCGCAAGCACCGCTGCACCCAGGCCAGCCCCGTGCCCGCGCGGTGGCTGCGGATCTTGGGCGCGGGCAAGGCCGCCGCGCCGGTCATCGCCCGCCCGGTGTCATGACGAACCGCCCGCGCCGGCCGGCCAGGGCAGATCCTCGCCGGTGACACGCAAGCGCAGCAGCCGCTCGAAGCGGGCCGGATCGTGGGGCTGGAGGACGCTGGCGGGACGTGGCATGTGCAGATCGTACAGGCGGGAGATCCAGAAACGCAGGGCCGCGGCACGCAACATCGCACGCCATAGCGTCCGCTCGTCCTCTTGCAGCGGCCGCACCGCATGGTAGGCATCGAGCAGCGCCGCCGCGCGGGGCGCATCGAACGCACCCGACTCAAGATCCACGCACCAGTCGTTCACCGTGACGGCCAGGTCAAAGAGCCAGGGTCCGCAGCCGGCAAAGTAGAAGTCGATGACGCCGCCGATGCGGCTGTCCTCGAAGAGCACGTTGTCGCGGAAGAGGTCCGCGTGTATGGGTCCGGCGGGCAGGTGCTCGAAGCTGGCCTGGCGCGCCACGCCATCCTGGAAGATGACTTCCTCGAGCAGCGCATGAAACAGGTGGTGGGGCAGGTGCGCTTTGAGCGCTGAGGCGGTGTTCTTCCACCAGCCCAGGCCGCGCAGGTTGGGCTGGAACACGGCATAGTCCTGCGCCGCCAGATGCATCTGCGCGAGAAAATGCCCCACCTGGGCGCAATGCTCCGGCCCCGGCACCAGCAGTGCCTTGCCGGGCAGCCGAGCGACGATGGCCACCGGTTTGCCAAGTATCTGCGTGAACAGCGCGCCATCGATGACCGGGAAGGGCGCGGGCACGGGCAGGCCTTTGTCGGCCAGGTGGCGCATCAGGCCCAGGTAAAAAGGCAACTGGGCGGCGTTGAGACGCTCGAACACCGTGAGGACGTGGCTGCCCTGGTCGGTGGTGATGAAGAAATTGGAGTTCTCGATGCCGCTGGCTATGCCTTGCAGATCGAGCAGTTCGCCCAGGCGGTAGTTCAGGAGCAGCGCGCGCGCTTCTTCGTGCGTGAGAGCGGTGAATACGGCCATAGGGGTTCCGCAGTGGGAAGGCTTCGCAGGCGCGCACGCCGCTGCCCGGGGGCAGCGCGGCCACGCGGGGGGAATGTGGAGCAGCCCGCCCTGGCGTCATTTTATCGCGCGCCCGGTTTTCCAGCGCCGGAGCGCGGCCGGGCAAGGGTTTTACAGGTACAGGAGCTCTTCGCGCTCGTCGCCGCCCTGGTCGAAGCCCCGCTGTTCGTAAAAATCGAAGATGATCTCGGCGACCACCAGCGGATCGTCCACCACCTGCATCAGATCCAGATCCTTGGCGCTGATCATTCCATCGGTCACCAGCCGGTCCTTGAACCATTGCAGCAAACCGCCCCAGAAGGCGCTGCCCACGAGGATGATGGGTATCTGCCGGCCCATGCCGGTCTGGATGAGGGTGAGCGCCTCGGTGAGTTCGTCGAGTGTGCCAAAGCCACCGGGCATGACCACATAGGCGCTGGCGTACTTGACGAACGCGACCTTGCGGGCAAAGAAATGCCGGAAGCGCAGGGAAATATCCTGGTACGGATTGCCTTTTTCCTCGAAGGGCAGCTCGATGTTGAGTCCCACGCTGGGTGACCGGCCTTCATAGGCGCCACGGTTGGCCGCTTCCATGAGGCCCGGGCCGCCGCCACTGATCACGGCGAAGCCGGCGTCCGAGAGGGTCCGCGCGATGATGGCGGTTTGCTGGTACAAAGGCGACTCGGGCGTGAGGCGGGCACTGCCGAAGATCGACACGGCCGGCCGCACCTCTGCCAGGCGCTCCGCGGCTTCGACAAACTCCGAGATAATGCCCCAGAGGTGCCAGGATTCACGTGCCTTGACCCGGGTCGCCTGCTCCTGCGCAGTGATGGCCCGCAGGGTCGGGATATTCTTCTGATGGTCGAGCATCCAAAACTCCTATGAAAACACTACTGCTCGTCGATGGCACCGGCTATCTCTACCGTGCCTTCCACGCCATGCCGGATCTTCGCACTTCCGGCGGTGAACCCACTGGTGCAGTGCGGGGTTTCATCAGCATGCTGCGCACCCTGCGCGCTGCGGTTCCATGCGACTACTGCGCCTGCATATTCGACGCCAAGGGTAAAACCTTCCGGGACGCCTTATTTGCGGAATACAAGGCCCATCGCCCCCCGATGCCCGGCGAACTGGCGGCCCAGATCCCCTCCGTGCACGAGGCTACCGCCGCGCTGGGCTGGCCCATCTTGCAGGTCGACGGCGTCGAGGCCGATGACGTCATCGGCACCCTGGCGGCCCAGGCCAGCGCACGCGGCTTGCGCACGGTAATTGCCACGGGTGACAAGGACCTGACGCAGCTCGTGGGCGATGACGTTCAGCTGATCGACACCATGAGCCGCGATGGCGGCCCCCCCCGGCGCATGGACCGCGACGACGTCATCGAGAAATTCGGCGTGGGACCGGAGCGCATCATCGATTTCCTCGCGCTGGTGGGCGACGCCGTCGACAATGTGCCGGGCGTCGACAAGGTGGGTCCCAAGACCGCAACCAAGTGGTTGCAGCTGTACGGTTCCCTCGACGGCGTCATGGCCCACGCTGCCGATATCGGCGGCGTGGTGGGCGAGAAACTGCGCCAGGCGTTGCCCTGGCTGCCCACGGCACGCACGCTGGTAACCGTGCGCACGGATGTCGATCTGACTGCGCATCTGCAGGACCTCGACGAGCTGCGCGTGCGCGGCCCCGAGCGCGACAAGCTGCTGGAACTCTTCGGCCGTTTCGAGTTTCGCAGCTGGCAGCGTGACTTCGATGCCACCTTTGCGCCCACTGCCGTGGCATCTTCTGGCGGGGCAGGGCCCCAGGCGCCGGCCGCCGGCGAGAGCGCCGAGGCGGGGCCCACGCGAGTCCCCCGCGCACCCGACCCCGCAGCACCTGTGCTGGTCGTCGAGTGCATCCTCACGCGCGAGCAACTGCTGGCCTGGCGTGACCGCATACTGTCGGCG
>CAIQGU010000040.1 GCA_903871435.1 uncultured Burkholderiales bacterium
CATCGTGCATGATCTTGCGAAACTCCTCGACCACCTCGCGCGGCCGCAGGCGCTTGCCGTCGCGCCACAAGCGCTCGATGAGGATGGCGGCGGCTTCGAGCAGCCCCAGGTCATGGTCGATGGAGTCGCGGATGCCCGGCCGCAGCACCTTGACCGCGGCCAGCCTCCCGGCGAGGGGGCCCGGGCCCATGACCGCGAAGTGCACCTGCGCGATGGATGCGCTGGCGATGGGCTGGCGGTCGAACTGGGAGAAGATGGCCGCAATGGGCTGGCCCAGCCCGCGCTCGATCTCGATCACGGCGCTGTCGGGATCAAAGGGCGGCACGCGGTCCTGGAGCCGCGCCAGTTCGTCGGCAAAATCCGCGGGCAGCAGGTCGCGCCGCGTGGAAAGCATCTGGCCGAACTTGACGAATATGGGACCCAGGCTCTCCAGGGCCATGCGCAGCCGGACCGCGCGCGGCTGGTCGAAGCGCCGGCCCAGTGCCGCCACCCGCGCCAGGCGGATGAGGATGGGATGTTGCAGATTGGCGAAAGCGATCTGGTCGAGGCCGTAGCGCAGGCCTACGGTCCCGATGCGCAGCAGGCGCAGGAGCCGCCCCATGGGTCAGACGTGCGTGCCGGGGGTGATGCCGGCAACGCGGCCTGGCTCCAGCGCATTTACCCTGAGCTCCAGCGCGTCCAGTTGCGCGCGCAGCGCCTGCAGTTCCCCGGTAAACGGGGTCCAGTCCTGGCGGCCCAGCACCAGGGGCTGTTCGGCGACGAGAAAATCGGCGCCCTGCCGCGCCGCGCGTTGGGCGGTCTCGCGCGCCTGGGTCATGGCCGCGCTCAGCGTGCGCACGATGCGTTCGGCCGGAGCATCGCCGATCCAGCGGGCAAGGTCCTCGGTTGGGTCGGGGCGCAGCTTCTGCAAGACGTCGGTGAGCACCTGGGCGAACGCCGCGTCGCCATCCACGCGCACGTCACGCAGCGCCGCCGCGGGGTCCCACAGCGAACCGGCCACTGCAGCGGGGTCGATCGCTATGGTTACGCTGGGCGTGCCGCTGCCCACGGCCAGGCGGCCCTGGGCGGTAACGGCCAGGAACACGGATACGAGCCCGGCGTCGATCCGGGCAGTGGAGCCGGCGTGGGGCGCAAGCACCGCGGCGGCCCAGGGCTCCTGGGCCAGCAGGCGGTTGTACCAGGCAACTACCGACTGGCTGGCAAGGGAATCGAGCACGGCTGTTCTCCGGGGCGGCGGACGGTGCCGCCTAGGGACGCACGCCGACGTGCAACGCGCAGATGCCGGCGGCGAAGTTGAACCACAGCACGCGCACGAGCCCAGCGGTGCGCATCATGGCGGCGAGTTCTTCCTGGGGCGGGTGCATGCGGATCGATTCGGCAAGATAGCGGTAGCTGTCGCCGTCGCCGGCGATACGCTCGCCCAGCCAGGGCATGACGTTGAGCGAGTAGGCGTCGTAAAGGGGTGCCAGCGGCGCCCAGATGCGCGAGAACTCCAGCACCAGCAGCTGTCCGCCGGGGCGCAGCACGCGAGTCATGGCAGCCAGCGCCCGGTCCTTGTGCGTCATGTTGCGCAGGCCGAACGAGACGATCACGCGATCGAAGCTGGCGTCGGCAAACGGCAGTTGCTCGGCGTCGCAGAGCACGGAGGCAACCGGGAGCCCTTGGTCGAGCAGGCGGTCACGCCCCTCGGTGAGCATCTCATTGTTGATATCGGTGAGGATGACCTGGCCATCCGCCCCCACCTGGCGGGCGAAGGCGCGGGCCAGATCGCCGGTGCCCCCGGCGACGTCAAGCACGCGCATGCCCGGCCGGACCTGGGCCTGGCGCACGGCAAAGGACTTCCACAACCGGTGCAGGCCGCCCGACAGTACGTCGTTCATGCGGTCGTAGCTGGGCGCCACCGAGCTGAACACGCTGGCCACGCGCCGGGCCTTCTCGGCTGCGGGCACCTGGGCGAAGCCAAAGTGGGTGGTGGCTGGCTCGGTGGGAGCGGAACCTGGGGCAGGGCCGGACGCGCGGCCCGTGTCGGCGTGTTCCGTCGCCGGATCCTCGCCTTGGGGGTGTCCGGTGACGAGATCTCCGGTCATGGCGTCCCCGGACCGCGCGGGTGGCCGATCCACCTCATGGGCGTGAGCGCCGCACTTCTACCGTGCCACAGCGCGCCGCGGCCGGAACATCTTCGGCCGGACCTGGGTGGCCGTGATGGGCAGCATCGTGGCTGTAGCAAGCCGGCGCCTCCCCCGGGGCCGGGGCAGCAGCCTCAATGTCGCGCGAGGCACCAGCATCGGCCAGGCGGCGCAGATAGTCCTCCCAATAAGCATCCTGGTTCAGCCCCAGCTCGTAGAGGTAATCCCAGGAGTAAAGGCCCGTGTCATGGCCGTCGGAAAAACTCGGTTGCACCGCGTAATGGCCCACGGGCTCCAGGCCCACGATGGTGACGTTGCGCTTGCCCACCTGCAGCGTTTCCTGCCCGGGACCATGGCCACGAACTTCGGCTGACGGCGAGAACACGCGCAGGAATTCGAAAGGCAAGGAAAACTGCCGTCCATCGCTGAAGGCGACCTCCAGCAGCCGGGAGGCGGACCGCACGGTGATCTCGGTGGGCGTTGGGGAATTGGGACCGGTGCCGCTGGTATGCGTACCCATGGGACTGCTTTCATCATGCGAACAACAGGGCAAGCATAGCGCGGCAGGCGGTCTGCCGTAGCCCCGGTTAGGCGCGGCACGGCGCACTATGATGGCGGGTGAGCTGCGGGCGCCCTCCGGCACCACGCCCAAGCATCCGGATCCTCTGCCATGAAACCCGCTACTTCCACGACTGTTCACCGCCCGCACCACCTGCCTGCCCCGCCCGCCCTGGAGGCAGCGCTCCCCTGGTCACGCCGCGGCGCCCTGGCTCTGGCGTGCGCGGCGGCCCTGGCAGCGCCCGTTTCAAGCGTCCTGGCTCAGGAGGTTCCGCTGGGCTTCAGCTTCGGCCCGGGCGAGACCGTCACCTACGACAGCAACGTGCTCCGGCTTGCCGCCCCCACCCCCGCGCCGGGCGGCCGCAGTGACGTGAGCTCGCTCACCAACCTGACGGGCACCCTGCACGAGAACTACGGCCGCGAGGATCTGAGCCTCTCGGCGAACGTGGGGCGCGTGTTCTTCAAGCGGCTGACCTATCTCGACTACACCGAGCAGGATCTGCACGGTTCGTTGCGGGCTGACCTGCCACTGAGCGTGACCGCCACAATGAGCACATCCCACGGCGCCTCGCTCGCGCACTTTGCCGACCTGCCGACGACCGCACGCAACGTCATTACGCACAACGATGCCAATGGCGACCTCGACCTGCCGGTTTTCACGGATTGGCGTGCCGTCGCCGGCGCGTCTGGCAACCAGACGCGCAATTCCAGCGCTTTGTTCAAGACGCAGGATTTCAACTCGACCGAGGTGCGCGGCGGCATCCGCTACCAGCCCACCACCGGCAACCACGTCGACCTGCTGCTTCGGTCGACCAAGGCCACTTACGTCAATGGCAGCCCCGCCAGCTACGTGGGGCCGGGCTATGTGAACCGCGCCGCCGACCTGAGCGCCGACTGGACTTTTTCGGGCGCCAGCCATCTGCACGGGCGGGCGGGCTACCTCAAGCACACCGGCGACGACCACGTGTTTCCAGAACTCAACTTCCTGGGTTTCCCGATCATTCCGTTCACGCCCATCGACATCAACCGCAATTTCTCGGGCCCGGCCTTCGACCTCACCTACACGTGGCAGCTGACCGCGCTCACCAGCGTGCGCTTCTTCGGCCTGCGCTCGTCCGGCGCCGCCGGCGACAACAACTATCAGTCGGCGGTAACGCACACCTACCGCATCACCCCGGCTTTCCAGCCCACGGTCAAGACGCAGCTCTCCGCCTATGCGGAGTGGTCCAAGCTCGACTATTTCACCAATGTGCTGCTTGGCACGGCGCAGGCCAATGGCACGCAGCGCCTGGATCGGCTGCACAGATTCGGGTTGACCGCGCAGTGGAACCCGCGGCGCTGGTTGCAGGGCAGCCTGGACCTGCATCACGAAGTGCGCGACTCCAACCTGGCGTTCGCGGTTTACAACGACACGGTAGCGATGGTGCAGTTGCAGGGCACGTTCTGAAGCGGTGGACGCCGGCAAGGCGCGTATGCTGAGCAGACATTCAGGCTCTTGCCGCCTTTGCGCCGACCGTACCGATGCCCTTGCCGCCCCCGCCCTCCGATTCTGACCCCGCCAGGCCGGACAAGCCCGACACCAGCGCGGACGCGCGGGTGCGCGCCCACATGATCGGCGCGCCGGGCAAGGCGACAGCGCCCAACACGCCCATTCTGGCGCGCCTCGGTCGCTGGCTGAACGAGCTGTTGCGCCGCTAGGTCGCGGCCGGCGAGTCACGCGCCGCTGAGCCATGCCCCGCTGAGCCATGCCCTGCTGACTCATGCCCCGCTGAGTCATGTCCCGCCGAGTCATGCGCCGGTAACGCCGGCGCAACATACTCGTGTTGCGTATGATCGTGCTCATTAATCTCGATTCAGCCGTCGAACGCCGCCGGGCGATGGCGCAGCAACTCTCGGCATTTGGCCTGGAGTTCACGCGCGTCGGCGTCGACATGCGGGTTGTCCGCGCAGCCGATGTCGATGCCGCGGTCGAGTCGCGCTTTCCCGGTTTTCGCTTCGACCGCACATCGCTCAGCAG
>CAIQGU010000041.1 GCA_903871435.1 uncultured Burkholderiales bacterium
AGCACGATCAGCGTATGGAGGTTGACGTGATTCCACGCCGCCGGAGTCACCTTGCCGACCGCAGAAGAGACCCACCACCGCTGGAGCAAGGACCCCAGGGCTCCGGCACACAAGGCGGCCAGAGCGAGCAGCGGCCAGCGCAAGAGGATCGGCGCGGGCAGCAGGCGAGGAAGCACGGTCAGCGCCAGCGTGACCACGCCGACGCCAGCCAGGATGCCGAACCAGTTCGTGGCCGCAGCATTCCACGCGATCCGGCTTGGCGGCCACGCGAACAGTGCGTCGGTGTTGATCCGCAGCAGGGCGATGGTGGTTGCAACCACCAGCGTCAGCGCCAGCCACTGGCCCAGCGCCTGGACTCGCGAGGGCGCGCGCCGCACGCGCAAGGGAGCCGGCGAATCGGACGGATTCCTGAGCTGAGGCATGCCGAACCACCCGTTGCCGCGCAAGTCCGGCGCGCCACGATCCAATGGCATTCATGGTTGCATCTGCCGACAGCCAAGTCAAGTGGCCACGCCTGTGCCACGGGGCTGCGGCCATGCCCGGACAAGGCGAATCAGCGTGCGCTCGTGCGCGGTGCTGGCTGACTCAAATGACGTCCTGCGCAGTCGTGTCCTGCGTAATCCGCTTGCCGCTCACGGTACCCGTCACATGAATCAACGGGTTGCGAGCGGTGTCGTAGGCGTCGATCACGAAGGTCCCGGAAAATGAGTTCCGGTTAGGGCCGATCGTCACCACCTCGCGGATTCGGGTGAGGCCGGTCACGTTCTGGACGGCGTCGTAGTTGTAGGCGAAGTGGTTCAGCGAGTAGCTTGCCTTGCCGGTTTTCACCCAGGTGCCGAGGCAGTAGTTTTGCGTCAGCGGCTTTTGCGCGGACGAGTTCAGGAACTCGGTGCCGTCGGCATGCCACTGCTGCAACCCCTTGTCGAGGACGGTGCCGTCCGGGATGCCGAGGTTGCCATGGCTGGTCAACGCGATGTTCCAGAAGCCGACGATGTCGTCGTCGGCTCGTTCGTCGACGAACAACCTACGCGGCCGGTCGGTGCCGATCCACGACTGCCTGTCCATCTGCGGCTCGATGCCCGCCAATGGGTTGCACTGCGCGCGGGCCGAACCGGCGATAAACGCCCCGGCGGAAGTGAGTGCCGCGATGGCCAGCGTCTTGCCAAATGAAGTCCTCATGCTCTCTCCATAGGTGCCTGGTGGATGGGGAGCCGAGACTAGAGCGGGCAAACCGAGCGGACGACGGCTTTCAGACGAAAGCGCCTGAGGGCGGCACAAAGCCGGTCCTGGGGCTGATGAATCCTGGGGCAAGGTTCTCCGTCCCGCGCGTCTCCACCACCTCGCTGCCCGCCTGGACTTGCAGCCTCCTCGCCAGGCCAACGGCCTGCCGCTTCACCGCACGCGCAGCCGCGCGAAGCTGGCCGCCGAAGCCAGCCCCGCAAAGCCCACGCCGAGCGTCAGCGCCCAACCCGGCCCGCGCGCCCCGGCCAGGCCGAAACACAAGGCCACCAGCGCCGCGCCGCTGGTCTGGCCGAGCAGGCGCGCC
>CAIQGU010000042.1 GCA_903871435.1 uncultured Burkholderiales bacterium
GCACCATTGTATGGTGCTTTGCACAAAAGTCAAGGCGGCGGCTTGCCTTTGGGCGCGCCTGACGCCTGCGACGGTTCTCTAAATATTTATATTTTTCATTAACTTAATCGATTAATTGAGGTAGCACTATGCGCCGTGCCCGATCGCTATCGCGTTGCACCAATATCGGCCATCCCGTGGTCACGCGCGGAGGTTTGCGATGAGCACCGGGATGCGACCGCCAGCGGGGCCGGCCAGCGTGGTCGATGCCGCCATCACTTCGCGCCGCTCCATCCGCGCGTTCCTTCCCGATGCGGTTCCACGTGGGGACATCGAGGACATGCTTCGTGTTGCCGCGCGAGCGCCCAGCGGCACCAACACTCAGCCCTGGCAGGTTCATGTGTTGACGGGTACGGCGCTCAGTGGCCTGTCCGAGGAAATCCTCGCCATCATGTCCGACCCCGAGAGCCTTGCCCGGTGCAAGGACGAATACGCGTACTACCCGGAGAAATGGGTGGAGCCTTATCTCGCGCGCCGCCGGAAGGTGGGTTGGGATCTATATGGCCTGCTGGGCATCGGCCGCGCGGACAAAGACCGCATACAGGCGCAGCAGGCCCGCAATTTCCGCTTCTTCGATGCACCGGTGGGGCTCATCTTTTCGATCGATCGCGTGATGGCCCAGGGCAGCTGGCTCGACTACGGCATGTTCCTGCAGAACATCATGGTGGCAGCACGCGCGCGCGGACTCGATACCTGCCCGCAGGCAGCCTTCATCCAGTTTCATGACCTGATTCGCGCCCGCCTGGGAATCGGTGCCGATCACGCCATCGTCTGCGGCATGTCGCTGGGGTATGCGGATATGAGCCGCATAGAAAACACCCTAGTCACCGATCGAGAGCCGCTGGAGAATTTCGTCCGGTTCCATGATGCCGCGTGATGCCTGAGAGGCCCCGGGCGGCGGTACAATTCGAGCGATTTCCCCGCCGGGGCCGGTCCATACTCCATCCTGGCCCGGCTGCCTCCGTGCCCTTATCCGCGGATCGCCGGCCACGATATTGCCGGTCTCCGCCCGATTGCAAGCGTTTTTGAGGAAGCCCAGCGCATGTCTTCTCGCAGTACGGCGCGGCCGCAGCTCCCAGCAAGTCTCCCGCTGTTTCCGGCGCCGCGCGGTTTGGTGACGGCGATGGTGATGTACGCCCGGGGCGAATCGCGGGCAGAATCGCGGGCACTGTGGCGCGGCATTGCCCGCGGCATGTCCATTACGGCCCTGCTGGCACTGCTTCCCTTGGCGTCCTGGGCCGTACAGGAAGAGACACTCGATCTGCCCCTCACGGCCAGCGCCGAATCTCCGGTGGGCATGCTGCCCGTTCGCCGTCCGGTTTCACTTTCCCGGGCGGGTGATCACGTACCGGCAATCAAGTCCGCGTTTGCCCTGGTGGTGGACCAGGACACCAATGAAGTCCTGATGCAGAAGAATCCCGACGAGGTGGCTTCCATTGCGTCCATCACGAAGCTGATGACGGCCATGGTTACGCTCGATGCGCATCTGCCGCTCGACGAGAACCTCCAGATGACGCGGGACGACCGCACGATCATCGGCTGGAAGGGCTCATCGCTGCGCCCGGGCGTGCACCTTACCCGCGAGCAGGCCTTGCACCTGGCCTTGATGTCCTCCGAGAACCACGCCGCGCAACTGCTGGGCCGTACCTATCCGGGTGGCGTCGATGCAGCGGTCACCGCCATGAATGCCAAGGCACGCATGCTGGGCATGAACGACACCGTGTTTGCGGATCCCTCCGGGCTCAATCCGCTCAATCGGGCCAGCCCCAGCGACCTCGTGCGCCTCGTCAAGGCCGCCTACGATTACCCGGAGATCCGCGAATTCTCCGTTTCGTCCGATTACGAATTGCCCATGGGCAAGCACCTGGTGCGTTTTCACAGCACCAACAAACTCACGACCAAGGCCGACTGGCAAATAGGTTTGCAAAAGACCGGCACGCTGAGCGCTGCCGGGCAATGCCTGGTCATGCAAACCGTCATTGAAGGGCGCCGGGTGGTCATGGTGCTGCTCGATGCCATCGGCCGGCACTCGCGTTTTGCCGATGCCCAGCGCATCCACGATTGGCTCGTCGCGCGCGGCCCCAGCGGCAAGGCAGCGGCGGCCGAGTAAGGCCCATACCGGGGCGCGCAGCCGCCCGCGTGCTACGCCGGGTGCCGGGACATCAGTGTCGAGCCGGCTACTTCGCTGGCGCTGGACCAGCAGCGGGGCCGTCGTACCCCAGACCCGTGGAAATGCGCGTGGCCGTGGTCATGAGGTCTTCTATCCAGGCGTCCTGCATGCGTTCCGACGGCGCCGAGAGCGACAGGCCCGCCACAATGGCGCCACTGTCATCGCGTATCGCCGCCGCGATGCAGCGCACGCCGGGTTCCAGTTCTTCGTTGTCGCGGGCAAATCCGCGTCCCCGCACCTGCGCGAGCTCGCGATCGAGCCGCATGGGATCGGTGATGCTGTTGCGCGTATGGCCCGCGAGGCCCGTGCGGGTTGCATAGGAGCGCACCACCCGCGCATCGTCATAGGCCAGGAAAAGCTTGCCGCTCGATGTGAGGTGCAGCATGGCGCGCCCGCCGATGGCGCGAACCACCTGCATGCCGGAGCGTTCGCTGTAGGAGCGCTCGACGTAGACGATTTCATCGCCCTGGCGCACCGAAAGATTCACCGTCTGGCCCGTGCGGCGGTGCAGTTCGCGCATCGGTTCTATGGCCGCCTCGCGCACGCTCAGGCGCGCCTTCACCAGGTTGCCCAGCTCCAGCAGGCGCATGCCCAGCCGGTATGAGCCGGCCTGTTCACCCCGATCGACAAATCGTCCCAGAACCATGTCGTTGAGAATGCGATGGGCCGTGGAGGGATGCAGTCCGGTGGCTTGCGAAAGCTCCTTGAGGCTGACCGATCCGGAGCGTTCCGCGAGGACGTCGAGCAGGCTCATCATGCGATCGATGACCTGGATTGCCGTGCGTTCCTTGCCGGCCACGCCTGCCTCCGCCGGCGCCGCATGGGGCTCCCCGGAAGACGGCGCTGCGCCTTTGGCAATTGCGGTGGTCTTACTGGAAACGGCTCGCATGTTGCGCTGCCATAAATTTCATCTGGATGGATTGTATACCGCAATGCGAAAAAAACGTCGATGCGTTTCCGCACAGAGGAATATCCGCTGGGCCCGGCAACGCCCTTGGCAATGTCGTCCGTCATGGCCTTGGCAATGCCCTCGGCAACACCCTTGGCAACACTCCCTGGTAGTACCGGGGATCCCTCAGGCAGGGCGTGCGGCGCCGCGCTGCGCCAGCGCCGCGCGGCATTGGGCCACGAGCGCCGGGCCGGTATAGATGAGGCCGGTGTAGAGCTGCACGAGGCTGGCCCCGGCGGCCATCTTTTCCACGGCATCCTGGGGATCGACGATGCCACCCACCGCGATGATGGGTAA
>CAIQGU010000043.1 GCA_903871435.1 uncultured Burkholderiales bacterium
AAGCGCACCGCCTTCAGCGTCCGCGTCGTGTCCAAGCCTTGCGATGACGCCAATCCCGCCGGTTTCTGGACGGAAAATGCAGGGGAACGTCTCAAAGAGGAGAGCGCCCGCATGCTGGCGCGCTCTCTGGACACGGCAGTGCGGTTTTTTTCGGGCGTTACGCCGCCTCCGTCCAGTCCGTTCCGGACAGTGCGGTATCGCCAGGGCGGCACCCAGAAAATGGAGCGTGCACAGCTGATCACCGCCAGCTGCGATACCCTGCTGCTGAAGAATCTGCGCGGATCGCTGCTGCTGGTGCCATCCACGCCACAGTCGCGCGATGCCACGCTTGAAGCCGCTTGTGCGCCGGCGCCGGCGCCCGCCACAGTTGCCGTTGTCGCGGCACCCGCGCTGTCCGTCAACGCCAACCCGCCCACACCCGGTCAGGACGCCACAGCCCCCGCCACCACCGTTGCCGTGCCCATCAACCCCGCGCAATCACCCGAACAAGCCGGCGGACAAGCACCCGCACAAACACCCGTACAGGTTCCGGCCCAGGCACCCGCCCAACTATCAGCACCGCCACCGACACCCGTGGCACCTGCCCCCTAGCGGCGGTCCATCCGTGCAGCCGAATCCGGCCGGCCAGCCTGGTCTGCGTTACGGTGGGTTCGCAGCCGGTCCAGCATCTCGTCGACCGTGCGCTCCAGGTCATAGTCGGCCCGCCAGCCCCAGTCGTCACGGGCAACCGTGTCATCGATGGACCGGGGCCAGCTCGCCGCGATGGCCTGCCGAAAATCCGGCGCATACCGCACGGTAAATCCCGGGACACGCCGCGCAACGGCTGCGGCGATCTGCCGCGGAGTGAAGCTGAAGGCTGCCACGTTGTAGCTCCCGCGCTGGGTGATGCGCTCGGAGGGAGCGTCCATGAGCTCGAGCGTTGCCCGCAGGGCATCGGGCATGTACATCATGGGTAGCGTCTGGTCGGCGTCCAGGTAGCAGATAAAGGGCGCGCCGGACAACGCCGCGTGGAAGATCTCAACGGCGTAGTCCGTAGTGCCACCACCGGGTGGCGTCTTCCAGCTGATCAAGCCGGGATACCGCAGGCTGCGCACATCGACGCCATGGCGAGCGTGGTACCAGGCGCACCAACGCTCGCCCGCCAGTTTGCTGATTCCGTATACGGAGGTCGGATCCATCACGGCCGTTTGCGGCGTGCCATCGGCCGGCGTGCAGGGTCCAAACGCCGCGATGGAACTGGGCCAGAAAATCCGCTCCAGATACCCCTGGCGGCCCAACTCCAGCACGTTGAGCAGGCCGCGCATGTTGACGTCCCACGCCAGCAGCGGCTTTTCCTCGGACGTGGCCGACAGCAGGGCAGCGAGCTGGTAGACCTGGCTGATACGGTGGCGCGCCACGACGTCCCCCAGCGCCTGTGCGTCCGTGACATCCAGCACCTCATGCTGCACGCCGGCCACGCGTCCCCGGGACCCAAGATCGCTGGTGACCACAGCGTCTGCGCCATGCTTCGCCGCCAGGGCTTCGGCCAGCTCTACGCCGATCTGGCCATTGGCGCCAACGATGAGTATTCGCGGCGGCGTCATTGCACGAGGCCCAACTCGTGTCCCGCCTGGGTAAAGGCGGCTGCCGCTGCTTCCAGGTGCGCGCGCTCATGGACGGCGCTCATCTGCACGCGAATGCGCGCCTGTCCCTGGGCAACCACCGGGAAGAAGAATCCCACCGCGTAGACGCCCAGGTCGAGCAGGCGCGCCGAGAGCTGCTGCGCCTTGACCGCGTCATGCACCATGATGGGAACGATGGGATGTTCGCCGGGTTTGATCGCGAACCCGGCGGCGGCAATCGCGGCGCGGAAATAGCGCGTGTTGTCCTCGAGCTTGTCGCGCAGCGCCGTCGACGCTTCCAGCAGATCGAGCACGGCGATCGAAGCGCCGGCAATGACCGGCGCCAGCGTGTTGGAGAAAAGATAGGGGCGCGAGCGCTGGCGCAGCAGCTCGATGACCTCGCGCCGCCCGGCCGTGAATCCACCCGAGGCGCCGCCCAGCGCCTTGCCCAGCGTGCCGGTGATGATGTCGATCCTGCCAAAGACGCCGCGGTATTCATGCGTGCCGCGGCCGGATTTGCCGAGGAAACCCGAGGCATGGCATTCGTCGATGGCCAGCAGAGCCCCATGCGTGTCGCACAGCGCACGGATCCGGTCCAGCTGGGCGATGGTGCCGTCCATCGAGAAGACCCCGTCGCTGAACACCAGCGTGGCGCGGGCGCCATCGGCAGCGGCCTCGCGCAGGCAACGTTCGAGATCGTCCATGTCGTTGTGCCGGTAGCGATAGCGCCGGGCCTTGCACAAGCGTATGCCGTCGATGATGGACGCGTGGTTGAGTTCATCGCTGACGATGGCATCGTGCTCGCCCAGCAAGGGCTCGAAGAGTCCTCCGTTGGCATCGAAGGCGGCCGCGTACAAAATGGCGTCTTCCATGCCAAGGAAGGCTGCCAGGCGCGCCTCCAGGGTCTTGTGCAGATCCTGGGTGCCGCAGATGAACCGCACCGAGCTCAGGCCGTAACCATGGGTGCGCAGCGCCTCATGCGCCGCCTCCAGGACCCGCGGATGCGCGGACAAGCCCAGGTAGTTGTTGGCGCATAAATTGATGACCTCGCGGCCATCCTGCAGCCGGATGATGGCGCCCTGGGCGCTGGTGATGATGCGCTCGGCCTTGTAGAGGCCGGCATCGTGCAATTGCTGGGTCTGCTGGCGCAGGTTCTGGTAGAACTCGTCCGGACGCGACATCTTCTGCCTTTGTGGGGAGTAGGTTTGCGGCGCTAAACCGGGAAAATACCCGAATATCTG
>CAIQGU010000044.1 GCA_903871435.1 uncultured Burkholderiales bacterium
ATTTGTCAGCGCCAAGTCAGATTGAGACTCGATTGCGTCACCGCGATCAAACGATATGCGCCACTTCTCACGCACGACGATAACCATGAGTACGTTAGTGTCTTTGCGCGTCTTGCCGTACGTCAGCGCAGCCGCCGCGCGGAAAACTCCTCCTCGATGTTGTCCTTGTAGTAACTGGCGGGCGCGGCGCTCGCCAGGAAGCGGCGGGCAATTTCCTCGCCCACGTTGCTGTGCACCACTGTGTTGCCGCTATCGAACTCGACTTCCAGTTCGCGCTTGTTGCGGTCATAACCCGCCGAACGTATGCCTCCGCGCCGTATCGATTTGCGCTCCATGGTTCCCTTCCGCTGCGGGTCAGCGCTTGCCGGACAACCCCAGCTCGTCCCAGATGCTGTCGATCCGCGTGCGCACGGCCGCGGTCATTTCAATGCGGCGCCCCCAGGGCCGGTTGGTTTCGCCCGGCAGCTTGTTGGTCGCATCGATGCCCATCTTGCTGCCCAGTCCTGTCACCGGGCTCGCGAAATCCAGGTAGTCGATGGGCGTGTTGTCCACCAGGACGGTGTCGCGTAGGGGATCAACCCGCGTGCTCAGCGCCCAAACGACATCGTTCCAGTTGCGCACATTGATGTCGTCATCCACGACGATGACGAATTTCGTATACATGAATTGCCGCAGGAAACTCCAGATGCCGAACATGATGCGCCGCGCGTGCCCGGGGTACTGCTTGCGCATGGAGACCACCGCCATGCGGTAGCTGCAGGCCTCCGGTGGCAGATAAAAGTCGACGATTTCCGGAAATGTGCGTTGCAGCAATGGCACGAAGACTTCATTGAGTGCGGCCCCCAGCACCGAGGGTTCGTCGGGCGGCCGCCCCGTGTGGGTCGAGAGGAACCACGGATTGCGCCGCATGGTGATACGGTCCACGGTGAAGACCGGAAAGCGCTCGGTTTCGTTGTAATACCCGGTGTGATCACCGAACGGGCCCTCGACCGCTGTCTCGAACCCGCGGTTGTCGAGGCTGATGGCCCCCTGGGCATTGGCCGGGTCGGGCCGGATGTGTCCCTCCAGGATGATTTCGGCGCTGGCAGGTACGTCCAGCGTACTGCCCAGACAGGTGGCAATTTCCGTGCGGCCTCCGCGCAGCAGGCCGGCAAACTGGTATTCCGAAAGCTGGTCAGGGACCGGCGTCACCGCGCCCAGGACGGTGGCGGGGTCGGCACCCAGGGCGACGGCGATGGGAAAGGGTTGATCCGGGTGAGCCAGCCGGTGGTCGCGGAAATCGAGTGCACCGCCCCGGTGGGACAACCAGCGCATGATGAGCTTGTTCGGACCTATCATCTGCTGGCGGTAGATACCCAGGTTCTGGCGCCGCTTGTGGGGCCCGCGCGTGATAACCATGCCCCAGGTGATGAGGGGCCCGGCATCGTCGGGCCAACAAAACTGGATGGGGAGTCTGCCCAGGTCGACGTCGGCACCTTCCCAGATGACCTCCTGGCACGACGGTGCGCGCACCCGCTTGGGCGCCATGTCCCAGAGGGCCGATTTGAGCAACGAAACCTTGGACAGTGCATCGCGCAGACCTTCGGGTGGCTCCGGCTCCTTGAGATTTGCCAGCAGTACCCCCACTTGTCGAAGGTCAGCCGTGGACTCTGCGCCCATGGCCCGTGCCACGCGTCCTTGAGTGCCAAAAACATTGGCCACCACCGGCACCGAGTGTCCCGTGGGGTGCTCGAAGAGCACGGCAGGGCCTCCCTGTTCCAGCAGACGCTGGCAGATTTCCGTCATCTCGAGTTTTGGTGATATCTCCCGTGAAATTCTTTTAAAGTCGCCAATTTTCTCTAATTGGAGGAGAAAATCCCTGAGATCAGAATATTGCATCAGTAATGCCTTCTGCGCAAAAAGCAACGAATTTTCTTGCAAATTTAGCCTGCACGGCGTCGATTTTTGAGTTTAAGTGTTTGACCAAAAACAACAAAATCCACCGGGTGGTAACGGGCATCGCCGGATCCCCGGCAACGAACGCATGAACATCCATTGACGTAAATAGGTTATGACCTACAATTGCTATCTGGAAGTTTCCTTGGCCCTGGCCGCTCCGTGCGGCGCACCGCAGACCCGGCCACTGTAATAGGAAAAACTTGGCGCTCGGTGTTTGTTGCTCCCGAGTATCGCCGGTATCACTGGGACGTTGGCGCTGTAGCTGCGCACGTCACGAAGTAGTTGCCCGAAACACGCGCAGGTTGTATCCGGCCGGCGTTGTAAATCGCAGGTGGCTCGCCAGAGGCAGTCTTTGCCCTGCAGTTGATTAGTCGTGAGTGACGGCTCACATATTCGTATGTCGTCATCGCGCGACCGAGAGAGGTGTTCGCATGATGGGTTTGAACTTGGGCGCGCGCGCCGAAACCGTGGTTATTACTGTCAAAGGCGCCGCCACGCCGCGGCAGATGGTCGTACGTTCTCTGGGTCTCGGTGCCCGTGCGGCCCTGGAAGCCATTGGCTTGGTCAGCGTCGTGACGGCGCTGCTTCTTGCCGCCGCGCCCGCCCTGCGGGAGCCGGTGCGCGAGGCGGGCGTGGCCCTCTGGTTAACCATGGGTGGCAATCGCGATGCCGTCGTCGACGACACCGCAGACGATGAAGTGGACGCCGCGCAGGTGGGCCAGCCCGTCGCGCTGGACCCCGCGGATACCCACGTGGCAAATTATCTCGCCCGCCGCTACCACGTAGCTGACAACGCGGTACGCATGGTGGTGGCCGCCGCCCACACGGCCGGTAAGGAGAGGCAGATCGATCCCTTGCTCATCCTGGCCGTCGTTGCCGTCGAATCCAGCATGAATCCCTACGCACAAAGCCCCGTGGGTGCAACCGGCCTCATGCAAGTCATGCCCGGACTGCACGGTGAAAAATTCGGTCAGGGCAACAGCGGTGTCGGCCCGCTGGATCCTGTGGCCAACATTCGGGTCGGAACCGAAATCCTCAGCGATGTCATCCGCAAGGGCGGCTCGGTGGAACAAGGCTTGAAGTTGTACGTCGGCGCCGGCAATCTGCCGGACGACGGTGGTTATGCCGGGCGTGTCATGACGGAACTGGGACGTCTGAAGCTGGCGGCAACGGGCTCAGTAGCGGCCGCTTTGGCGGCGGCGGCTCATGTCGAAGCTCACGCTCCCGGCTTTGGTTCCGAGCCCTTGACCAGCGCAACGCCGCCCGAATTGTCCACGCCCCAGCCACGCAAGCAGCACAGCGCCTGAACCCGGTTTTCGTCACCCGGCCGGTCTTATTCCCAAACGACAGAAGGCATGCAGGAGCGCCCGGTGGCAAGCGGGTGGGACTGGCCTTGCCTCCTTGGCCAAGTCCTTGAAAAAGGATAAAAAAAGAGCCTGTCGGTCGAGCGCGCCCCTGGTTCGGTTGAGGAGGGAGGGAGGAGTTGCACCGAGGCTAGGGTGTGCGCGCCCGAACCCTTTGACAGGCCCTTGAGAGCAACGTAACAAATATATATTGCGCACAAATAACGCGTCAATTTCTGTCCAGGACGAAACCGACGGCTGCCTGTGCAAAGCGGGGAAATCCCCCACCATCGGCGCCCGCCGAGCGCTAAATCCCGTAGCAGCCGATAATTGCGCCTCCCACGGAACGAGCGCCCCCAATGCCCACCACCACAAATGCCGACCTGCGCAAAGCCGCACTCGAGTACCACGAGTTTCCGCAGCCCGGCAAGATATCCGTAACCCCAACCAAGCAACTCACCAACCAACGCGACCTCGCGCTCGCCTATACACCCGGTGTGGCCGCGGCCTGCGAGGCCATCGTCGCCGATCCCGGCAACGCCGCGCGCTACACCGCACGCGGCAATCTGGTCGGCGTCATTACCAACGGCACCGCGGTGCTGGGTTTGGGAGCCATCGGGCCGCTGGCGGCCAAACCGGTAATGGAAGGCAAGGCCGTACTGTTCAAGAAGTTTGCGGGCATCGATGTATTTGACATAGAAATCGCCGAAACCGACCCGGACCGGCTGGTCGAGATCATCGCCGCGCTCGAACCCACGTTTGGCGCGATCAATCTGGAGGACATCAAGGCGCCCGAGTGTTTCAAGGTGGAGCGGCGCCTGCGCGAACGCATGCGCATCCCCGTTTTCCACGACGACCAGCACGGCACGGCCATCATCGTGGGTGCTGCCGTGCTCAATGGCGTGCAGCTGGTCGGCAAGTCGCTGTCGTCGGTAAAGCTGGTGGTGAGCGGTGCCGGTGCCGCCGCCCTGGCGTGCCTGGAATTACTCGTCGAGCTGGGCGTGCCGCGCGCCAATATCTGGGTGACCGACGTTGAAGGCGTGGTCTACGCAGGGCGCGTCAAGCTCATGGACGAGGACAAGGCGCGCTTTGCCCAGCCCACGGAAATGCGGTCCCTGGCTGAACTCATGCACGGCGCGGATATCTTCCTCGGGCTGTCCGCGGGCGGCGTCTGTACCGGGGAAATGGTGGCCACGATGGCGCGTGCGCCGCTGATATTGGCGCTGGCCAATCCCACGCCGGAAATATTGCCCGAGCAGGTGAAGGCCGTGCGCAGCGATGCCATCATGGCTACGGGGCGCTCCGATTACCCCAACCAGGTCAACAACAGCTTGTGCTTCCCGTTCATCTTCCGCGGGGCTCTCGACGTGGGGGCCACCACCATTACCCGGGAAATGGAAATCGCCGCGGTGCACGCCATCGCCAAGCTCGCGCAGGAA
>CAIQGU010000045.1 GCA_903871435.1 uncultured Burkholderiales bacterium
GACCTCGTCCAGCTGTCGACGTCTGCTTCGACCTCGACGCCGTTCGGGAACATCACCTTGGTGCCGCAGTTGTAGAGCCCGTGGCCATTGCGGGCCACGAACAGCCCCCGCTCGACCAGCTTCGGGGCGGGTGCAGCAGCAGCTTCGGCAGCAGCTACTGTCGCGGCTGCCGCCGCAGCGCCTGCCGCACCTGCTGGGTCTCCACCTACTGCGCCCCCGCCTTGACCGGACCCGAATCGCGCGCCTTACCCGTGATCTCCGCGAAGAAAGCGTCGGGATTGGGCTTGCGTCCGAGAAATTCCTCGACGATCTCCTGCGGCGCCCGGCTGCCACCGGGCTCGAGGATCGTGCGGCGGTAACGCCGGCCCACGACGGGATCGAGCAGGTTGCCGTTGTACGCCGAGAGCATGTCCAGGGCGAGAACCTCCGACCACATGTAGCCGTAATAGCCGGCTTCGTATCCGCCCATGATATGCGTGAAGGATGCGGGCATCATCGTGTCGGCCACATGACCCAGGCGGCTTGCGCCCTCCATCTGTTCCCAGAGGTCCAGCGCTGATTTGGGCGCGCCGGTATGCAGGGCCAGGTCATAGGATGCGAACAGCCACTGGCGTGAATACCGCATGCCGGCGCCGAAGCGGCGGGCGGCTGCCAGCTGGTCGATCTGTTCCGGCGTGAGGGGCTTGCACTCGGGGCATACCTCGGCAAACAACGCGAGCGACTGGCCACGGCGCGCCCATTCCTCGAACATGAGCGATGGCACCTCGACGAAGTCCCAGCGCACCGCCGTGCCCGACTGGTCCGCGTAGCGGGCGCGGGACAGTACGCCGTGCAGCACGTGGCCGAATTCATGGACCAGGGTGGAGAGTTCATCGGGCGTGAGGCCGCGGCTGTTGAAATTGCAGACCAGCGCCTTGATGGGATGCTGACCGGTGAGCACGGAGCCATTGCGAATACCAAATGCCGCCGCGTGGCTGAACTTGCCCTCGCGCGGGTACAGATCCAGGTAGATGCCGCCGATCAGGCTGCCTGCCGCGCCACCCGAAGCGGCGCCCGATGCCGCGGCGCCGGCTTCGTGTACCTCGTAGTAGCGCACCGACGAGTGCCATACCGGGACGTCGCGCGCCACGAAGCGGATGCCGTAGAGCTTCTCGGCGATGCGCATGACGAAGCGCGTTGCCGCTTCGGTGGGCAGCTGTTCGCGCAGCGCTTCGGCGTCGATCTTGTAGCGGTTGAGCAAGATACGCCGCTGCAGGAAGGCGATGTCCCAGCGCTCCAGGCGCACGAGTTCGGCCGGCACGCCTTTCATCGCGGCCTTTTCCTGGCGCAGGTCGTCGAGCTCGCGCGCCTCCACCTCGTCGACCGCCGACTTTACCGACAGCAGAAAATCCGCCACGACCTTGGGCGATCCGGCCATCTTGCGGCGCAGCGAGAACGTGGCGTAATCGGGGAAGCCGTACAGTTGCGCGAGCTCGCTGCGCAGCACCAGTGCGCGATCGAGCAGTTCCAGGTTCTGCGGCGCTGCGCGGTTCTGGAAGGCCGTCCAGACGCGGTGGCGCGCCTCGTCGTTGACGGCCATCTCCATGAACGGTCCGTAGCACGGGTAATCCAGGGTGACCAGGAAATTGCCAGCCGCATCGCGGCTGCGCGCCGCGCGCCAGTCGTCCGGCAGGCCCTCGACCTCCTGGGGCGTGAGCGCAACGCTTGTGGCAACATCATTGACGTTCTTGCGAAAGCGCAGGCCCAGGGTATTGAGCTCGTCCTGGATCGCCTTGACACGGATGCGCTGATCCTCGGCAAGCGAGGCGCCGGCATCTTCGAAATTTTCGAGCAACAGCCGCCGGTAGGCCTGGTCCTCCGGATGCGTTGCCTTGAAAGCCTGCACGCGGGCATACACCTTGGTGCTTTGAAAGAGCTCCGTGGAGAACGGCACGAGCTTTTCCAGGCAGGCCAGGGCTGCCGCGCGGGTTTCCTTGTCGGGGGCGGCGTTTTGCAGGACGGCCAGCGGATCGTCGAAGCCGCCGGAGCGCAAGGACAGCGCATTGAATTCGTCCAGGATGCGTCCCGGCCCCACGTGCCGTTCCATGCGCTCGAGCTGTTGGCGGCGATGCTCAAGTTCCACATCGCAGCGCACGGCGATCTCGTGCGCGGCCATGACCGAAAATCCGGGCGGCAGGTCCGCGGCGGGCGCAGCCGACGCCGGCGCGGATGCGGCGGGCGACAGGGCAGCGATGGCCACGGCCGTGGCGGGAAGACCTTTTTTCATCCAGTTGCTCCACATCCGTGGTTCAGGCGTCGCGCAGGCGCTGGGAATTCCACATGGGTTCGGACCCGCCGGCCGCGCGGTTGAGCGTTCGGGCCAGGACGAACAGCAGGTCGGAGAGACGATTGCAGTAATGACGGGCATTGTCGCTCACCGGCTCCACGCCAGCCAGGGCCACCAGGCAGCGTTCGGCCCGCCGGGAGACGGTGCGGCAGACGTGCGCCTGCGCAGCCGCACGCGAACCGCCGGGCAGGATGAACTCTTCGAGGCGCGGCAGGCTGGCGTTGTAGTGGGCCAGGCGCTCATCGAGGCGGATCACGCGGCGCTCGGGCAGCAGCGCCTGGCCGGGCAGGCACAACTCGGCGCCCAGGTCGAAGAGATCGTGCTGGATGTCGACGAGGTCCTCGCGCACTTCGGGCGCCATCTCCTCGGTAAGCAGCAGGCCGATATGCGAGTTGAGCTCGTCCACATCGCCCATGGCCGAAACGCGCAGGTTGGCCTTGCCTACGCGGGTGCCATCACCCAGTCCGGTGCTGCCATCATCACCGGTGCGCGTAACTATCGTTGAAAGACGGTTGGACACAATACCCCCCAGGAAAACGCCATAGCATAGCGGTCCCGGGCAACTTCATTCCCAAGCTCAGTCGGCGGTCAAATCCCCGGAGCCATGTATGGATTTGGCGACGGTCGGCTTGCCGCGGTAATGCACATCCCCCGAGCCGTTGATCTCGACCGACAGCTTATCCGTGGCCCAGACGTGCGCATCGCCGCTGCCGTTGATGCGCACGGCCACATCCCGCCCGGCCAGTTCACTGGCATCGAGGTCGCCGGAGCCTTCTATGACGTAGCCCTGCTTGGGCGCCGTGCCGGAGAGCTGCACGTCGCCACTGCCCTGTATCAGCACGGCAACGGTGCCGGCGCGCAGGTCGTCGATGCGGGCATCGCCCGAGCCCTGGATCGTGATTTCGAAAATATCGGATTCGAAATCGGAGCAGACCAGATCGCCCGATGCCAGCAGCTTGATCGATTGCAGGTGCGGCACTTCGACGGTCACGCCCACCGCGTGCCGGCTGCGGAAACCCGCCCCGTGCCGGATGCCGATGGCCAGTATGCCGTCGGTCACCGGGGTTTCGATCAGCGCGGTCAGGTTGTCGTCGGTATGCACGGTCAGCTTTTCCACCGGCGCCTGCTTGAGAACGACGTTGATGGGGCCGCGCACCTCGATTCCGCGCACGCCGGAGATGCTGCGGACCTGGTGGATGAGCTTGTCGGAGCCGACAACCCGGTCGTGCGGGTCGCCGTAGGAGACGCCCCCGAACACGGAACCGAAAGTGCTATCCAGCCACGTCGACGGCCAGCCGTCGTGATCGGACGTGCTGGACTGCGCCTGTGCAGGTTCAGCA
>CAIQGU010000046.1 GCA_903871435.1 uncultured Burkholderiales bacterium
AGCGCACATACAGCCCCACGACCACCAGCACGGCGCTGCCCAGGAAGGGAATGCGCCAGCCGTAACTCACGAACTGGGCTTCCGACAGGTACTGACTCAGCAGCAGGAAGATGCCGCCCGACAGCAGAAAACCGATAGGCGCACCCAGTTGCGGAAACATGCCGAACCAGCCGCGCCGGCCGGCCGGCGCATTTTCGGTGGCCAGCAAGATGGCGCCACCCCACTCGCCGCCCAGGCCAAAGCCCTGGCCGAACCGGCACAGGCCCAGCAAGAGCGGAGCCAGGGCACCCAGCAGGGCGTACGTGGGCAGCAGGCCGATGATGACCGTGGACACGCCCATCGTCAGCAGGGATGCCACCAGTGTCGCCTTGCGTCCGATGCGGTCGCCGAAATGGCCAAAAAATGCCGATCCGATGGGCCGTGCAAAAAACGCGATCGCAAAGGTGGCGAGCGACTGCATGACGGCAGCCGCAGGATCCGATGCCGGAAAGAACAGCCGCGGAAAAACCAGCACGGCCGCATTCGCATACGTATAGAAATCAAAAAACTCGATGGTCGAGCCCACCAGGCTGGCGAGCAGGATGCGGCGTACAGGGTTGGCCACGCGGATACTCCCTCTTTGGGGAGGCGATTATCGTCGGTTCCGGCGCGCTGGGTTTGTCGCTTTGGGCCGGGCGTCAATGTGGCGCTTCACGCTGCGTGGACGTTGACGGCACCGGCGGTTGGGCAAGAAATTCGCCGATGTGCGTGTTGAGGAAGATGGCATCCTCGGGCGCCTCGCCGGCACCGGCCGGGTGGCCCCAGAGCGAGGGTATGGGCAGCAGTTGCCCGTGCGCCAGGAAGGCAGCCTCGTAGCGCGCATCCGTTACCGGAAAATACAGGTCGGTTGCCGAGGGCATGTACAGCACGGGTACCTTGATCGACCGCAGTGCCGCTTCGACATCGCCATGGAAGGGCGGCGTGTTGCCCACGTCGTTGCTCTCCCAGGTGCGGCATTGGAGGAGCAGATCGTTGGCATCCATGCCCTTGAACATCGATTTGAACTCGTACATCGCCTGCGTGAAGCCGGTGCCCTCCGGCACCGTGTTCTTCCATAAGCCCAGGCGCCACCATTCCTGCGAATACAGCCAGCCCGCCCAGACCATGCCGAAGGCCTGTATGCCGGTCTCCGGCTGCGCGGTGTAATCCCCGCCCTTGAAAGCGGGATCGGCCGTCAGGGCGGCGATCTGGCCTTCGAGGCGAACGACTCCGTGGCCATAGGTCTTGGCCGTGCCAGCCGTAGCGACGATGCGATCCATGTAGTCCGGATAGCTCACCGCCCACTGGAAAGCCTGCTGGGCGCCCATGGAAAAGCCGATCACGGCGCGTAGATGCCGGATGTGCAACTGCTCGGTGAGCAATTGGTGGGCTGCGTTGACGTTGTCGCGAATCGTCATTGCAGGGAAGCGCGGCCCGTGCAGCGGCTCCGGGGTGTTGCTCGGCGAGGATGAACGGCCGTTACCGAACAGTTCCGTGGTCACCAGGAAGAGCCGCTTCGGGTCGAGGGCCTTGCCGGGTCCGATGAGCCACTCGTAGCCGCGCAGATCCGCCATGTAATGCGAGGGCAGCAGCACCGCATTGTCGCCCGCGGCATTGAGCGTGCCGTACGTGCCGTAGGTAATGCGCGCCTGCGGCAGCACGGCGCCGCCCTCCGTGCGAAAGGACGCGATGACGAACTCGTGCCGGACGGGTTCGACGGGGGTGGGTGCTGGCGCCCCCTGTGCGCTTGCGGCGTAAAAGGCGGCCGCCAATAGCGCGGCGCCGGCCTTGGGAAATCTGAGCATGGGTGCATTCCTTTTGGTCCATCACCGGCGCAGGTCTGCGCAGCGGTGGCGGGCGGAAATGCGGCGGATGGTAACCCCGTTTGCCGATTCAATGACCTCGCGGGCGAAGCCGCCCGGGTTCGCCCCGCCGCCCGGGGACCTCAGGCTATCAACGCTTGCGGATCTGCTCAAAGGACTGCAGCGCCCGCTGGCGTGCGCTGGCGTGATCGACCATGGGCGCCGGGTAGCTTGTTCCCAGCGTTACCCCGGCGGCCGCCAGGCGGCCCGCAGCAGCCTCCCAGGGTGCATGCAGCACGTCATCGGGGAGGCGGGCCAGCTCCGGCACCCAGCGGCGCACATAGTGGCCCGCGGGATCGAACTTCGCGCCCTGCAGCGCGGGATTGAACACCCGGAAGTAGGGCGCGGCATCGGCGCCGCAGCCGGCCACCCATTGCCAGCTGGCCGAATTGCTGGCCAGGTCGGCATCGACCAGCGTGTCCCAGAACCAGGCCGCGCCCGCGCGCCAGTCCACCAGCAGGTCCTTGACCAGAAAGGACGCCACGATCATGCGCACCCGGTTATGCATCCAGCCGGTCTGCCAGAGCTCGCGCATTCCGGCATCGACGATGGGATAGCCCGTCTGCCCGCGCTGCCAGGCCTGCAGCGCGCCGGGGTTCTCATCCCACGGGAAGGCATTGAACTCCGGGCGCAGCGGCGCTTCGGGCAGGCGGGGAAAGTGGAACAGCAGGTGGTAGGAGAATTCGCGCCAGGCGATCTCCGAGAGGTAGGTATCGGGGCCGCTGCCGTGCGCGGCGCCGGCGCCATCGGTCGCATCGCGAGCGCCATTACCGGCCGGTGCCCGTGCACGCACGGCGCGCCACACCTGCCGTGGACCGATTTCGCCAAAATGCAGATGCGGCGAAAGTTGCGAAGTGCCGGGCGTGCCGGGCAGGTTGCGCTGCGTCGCGTAGCGGCTGACTGCGCCATCAAGAAAGCGCTCGAGACGCGCCTGCGCGGAGGATTCGCCAGGCTCCCATTGCGCACGCAGGCCGGCTGCCCAGTCCGGGCAGGACGGACGCAGGTTCCAGTGGGCGAGTGCATCGCTGGGTGGCATTCGGGCCGGCCCCGGAATATTGCGCGGCGTCGGCACTGCGGCATCGAGCCCGTCCAATGCCTGCAGCGCGCGCCGAAACGGCGTGAAGACCCGGTAGGGTTCGCCCTTCTGGGTGGCAAGCCGTCCGGGCTCGGCCAGCAAGGTGGCATTGAAGCTGCGGGCCTCCAGGCCCCGCGCCTTGAGGCCCGATTTGATTTTTTCCGCGCGGGCTATCGCCCAGGGTTCGTAGCGACGATTCCAGTAGACGGCGTCTGCACCGGACTCGGCCAGGAGCGCATCGATGACCACGCCGGCCGGTCCGCGCCGCAGTATCAGTGTCGCGCCGCGCGCGCGCAGGTCGGCCGCGAGCGATTCGAGCGACCCTTGCAGCCACCAGCGGCTGGCCCCGCCGGGCGCATGGTTGGCAGCATCGGCCGTGTCGTCAATGAAAACAGGCAGCACGGGACCGCGGCGCACGGCGGCGTCGAGCGCCGGATTGTCAGCGAGGCGCAGGTCGCGGGAGAACCACAGGAGCGTGAGCACGGCAGAATCGCGAGGAAGGCATTGGGAGTGAATGGCGCGCACTGTAACCGCAATTTGGCTGCCCGACCTCGTTACAGTTGTTACCAGCCCGGCGCGGCGAGACGGCGGCAGCAGTGGCAAAATCAGGGCCGTGGCGTGGAAGGAACGCGCCAACGATCCGGAGGGTAGGCCAGCCTCGCCGTCCGCAGGTAGCAGCTTGCTGGTGCGGAGGTGATCATGAAGCACATTTTTGTTCGAAGCACGGCCATTTCACTGGTGGCGGCGCTCGTCGCCACTGCACCGTTTGCAGCTCCGGTCGCCCAGGCTGCCGAGCCGGCGGCCTGGAAGGACCGGGATCTGGTCCTCGACTACTTTGGATTCACCACCCACTACTCCTGTGATGGTCTGCGCGACCGGGTACGCACCGTGCTGCTCCAGTTGGGCGCGCGCCCCGACCTGAGCATCACCAGCAGCGGGTGTCTGCACCCGGGCGGTGGTGTAGAGCTGTTTCCCAGCGTGAAGGTGCATTTCGCCAGCCTGCAACCCACCGCAGCGCCTGCGTCCGGCGAGCAAGCCGTTGCAGGGCCGGCATCGGGTGCGCAAATCGCGGCAGCGCCCGCATCGGGCGCACCACTCGCGGCAGGGCCCGCCGCAACGGGTGCACAACTCGCGGCAGCGCCGGATCCGGGCGTCCCAGCCACGGCAGCGTCCACATCGGGGGTCGGCGCCTGGAAAAGCGTGAACCTGGGTGGTATCAATGGCCTTGACGGCGGCGAATGCGAACTGGCCGACGCCGTGGTGCGCAACGTGCTGCCGCTGTTCGCCGTGCGCAACGTCAACTGGCACAACATATGCGTGCCGCACTCGGCGAGCATAGGAATGTCGCTGCGCCTGGACGTGTTTGCACCGGCGCCGCCGCCACCGGGAAACTGAACCCCTGACTGCAGCACCTGGCCGTCGCCGCTGCGCGTAGGCGACCCATCATTGGGCACATATGCGCAGTGCGACCCTCCCCTCTCCCGCTGCGCGGGCGACGGGAGGGATCCACCGTGGGCGTATTCGCGATGGCTCGCGACTTACCCTGCGACTGACTACGCTAGCAGACAACCTCGCCCCGTTGCCCCGAGCTGTTAGCG
>CAIQGU010000047.1 GCA_903871435.1 uncultured Burkholderiales bacterium
CAGATCGCGCGGATGGGTGCACTCCGCGGGCAGGGGCCAGCGCGCAAAAATACGCAGCGGCCGCATGCCAAGCAGTACGAGTTCAAGCCGCTCCGGCAGCAGCGCGAGCACCCGCCCGTCCGGAGACAGTTGGACCGCTACCGGCGCATCGCCCAGTGGAATGAGACCTTCGAAAGAATTGGACGCGGTGTCGAACAGCGTAACGGTGCCGGCGCCGGCGTTGAAGCTGGCCAGGCGTTTGAGGATAGGGTTGTACAGGAGGCTCGCGGGACGCGGTCCTCCTGACGGCACACTGGCGTGCAAACGGCCGTCTGCCAGACTGATGCGTTTCAAGGTGCCCTCTTCGCTGGCACTGGCATAGATGCTGCCGTCATCGAGCCCGACGGCCAGATGGGCGACCCCTGGCGCGGAGAGCTTTGCCGCCAGTTGCAGTCCCTGACCGTCCTCGTGGATCACCCACACCTGGTCGTCAGCGGCCAGCGCCCCGGCATGATGCCCGGCATCCCAGCGCAGTGCGGCCGGCCTGTCGACCGCGAGATCGAGGCTTCCCGCCGCCTCGGCACAGCCACTCAGCAAGAATAGCAGCAGCGCGAGGGTCGCCAGACCGGCGCGCACGGGTGTGCGGGCGGCCATTACGCCACGGTCAGCACAATCTTTCCGGTATGCGCCCCACTTTCCATCAGGGCATGCGCCTCAGCCGCATGGGCAAGTGGCAGCCTGGCATGGATCAGGGGTCGCATACGTCCTTTGCCGAGCAAGGGCCAGACCGTACGCAACAGGGCGCGCGCGATCGCAGCCTTGAACGCTACGGGCCGCGGGCGCAATGTCGAACCGGAAATCGTGATGCGCCGCCGCATCACTTCGCCAAAATCGAGTTGCGCGCGCGCCCCGCCCAGATACGCAATCAGGATGATGCGGCCGTCGTCGGCAATGGTCTTGACCTCGCGCTGCAGGTAGTCACCTGCGACCATGTCCAGAATGACATCCACGCCCCGCCCAGCCGTCGCCTCCCGCACGATGGCCACAAAATCCTCGGTTTTGTAATTGATGCAACGCTCGGCGCCCAGTGCTTCCACGGCGCGACATTTTTCATCTGTCCCGGCGGTGGCAAAGACACGGTGGCCCAGTGCACTCGCCATCTGGACGGCCGTGGTGCCGATGCCGCTTGCCCCGCCCTGCACGAGCAAGGTCTCGCCCTGCTTCAGGTCGGCACGATCAAACACGTTCGACCAGACCGTGAAGCAGGTCTCCGGCAGGCAGGCCGCTTCCTCGAGCGACAAGCCGGTCGGCACAGGCAGGCAGAGGTCGGCTTCAGCCACGCAATATTCCGCGTACCCGCCTCCCTGCACCAAAGCGCACACGGATTGCCCGAGCACGCGAGGGTCGGCGCCCGCACCGACCGCGACGACGGTGCCGGACACTTCCAGTCCGGGCAAGTCCGACGCCCCGGCCGGGACGGCGTAATGCCCTGCGCGCTGCAGACAGTCCGGGCGATTGACGCCGGCTGCCACCACGCGAATCAGAACCTGCCCGGCCTGCGCCTCCGGCACCGGGCGAATCGCGAGCTTGAGCACCGAGGGCGCACCGAATTCGGGGATCTCGATGCACTGCATCTGTGTCGGCAAAGGGAACATGACGCGGCGACTCCGGCAAGGTTGGAAACTCGGGAGCCCGATTGTCCGGCCGCAATGCGCTCAGGGCAAGCCGGATGGCCGGCGACACTCCACGGGACCCGCCCGGATGTCCTGAATCCCCGCCGGGTAGGCCGAAAGCGGCGTGAGTTGACCCGTGTCCGGGTCCACGATCCCTTGCGAGACTTCAGGCAGCTCGGCAGGCGTCAGCTCGACACTGCGTGTACGCCAAGGCTGCAGGCTGGTCTGCAGGGTTTGCGCAGACACGCTGCGGGCCCAGCGCCCGGACAGCGAGCGCACAAAATGGTCAACGCGCGCCTGCAGACGGAAGGAAGCCTGGAAGATATTCACAAAGCGCAGGGGCACGGCCTGACAGCGCGGGTCAGCGGACTCCAGCAGACGGCTGACCTGCAAGAGGAGCGGCGCCACCCTGAGGCCACCTGTGCCGGATACATAGTCGGGTCTCAGCGCTTCAAGGTAGTCCAGCTCGATCCGGGTAGCGCCGACCTGATCGGCGAGCACGTCGAGCCCCGGTTCTTGCAGCATGCAATGGACACGTGTCGTCCCGAGCAGACAGCCCAGTCCATCCAGCGTGTCGAAGGCCCCGTGCGTATCGCG
>CAIQGU010000048.1 GCA_903871435.1 uncultured Burkholderiales bacterium
CACACGGCTAGCGTCACCATTACATCCGGCGGCCGCATCATGCAGTCGGCCCCCGGCCCGCTCACCGTCCATGACGGGCTGCCGATGGAGGCGCTCAAGGGTTCCACCGAACTGCAGGGCTCCATGGGCCCTGCCGCCGCCGGCCCTGCCGCGCCGTAGGCGAAGCTACCCGGGCAGCACCAAGCGGCCGGCAAGAGGCGTACATTGCACGGCGATGCGTGACCTTCAATCCCCGGAATTTTTCATTGCCGAAACCCGCGCGTGGGTGGAGCGGGCCGTGATCGGCCTGAATTTGTGCCCGTTCGCCAAGGCCCCGCAGGCCAAGGGCCTGGTTCGGTACGTGGTGTGCGAGGCACGCGACGCCGAGGGCCTGCTCGCCACGCTGGTTGACGAGCTCAACCGCCTTGCGGAAGCGCCGCCCACCCAAACGGAAACGACGCTACTCATCCATCCGTGGGTGATGAACGACTTTGGCGATCACAACGACTTCCTGGAAATTGCCGAAGCGGCCATCGAACAACTCGAGCTCGACGGCATCATTCAGGTGGCCAGCTTTCACCCGCAGTACCAGTTTGCCGATACGCAGCCCGATGACATCGGCAATGCGACCAACCGCTCACCGTATCCGACGCTGCACCTGCTGCGCGAGGACAGCATAGAGCGGGCGGTGGAAGCCATTCCCGACCCCGCGGCCATATACGAGGCCAACATCGGCACGCTGGAGCTCCTGGGGCATGCCGGCTGGGACGCGCTGCTGCAGCAGTGCCACGAGGATGCGATCGACGCCCCCGACGCTGCGCCGGATCTTGATGCCAGCGCTGCGCCACCGCTGGATCGCCGGCACTGACGGCTGGAGCTGGTTCGTGGAACTGACTGCTGGAATTGACCGCTGGAATTGACCGCTGAAGCTGACTGCCGTCACGCAACGCTGGAGCTCGCCGCCAGCGCTGACGGGTGGCACTGTCCGCCGGCCAGCGGCCTGACCGGCCTCAGCGTGGGTGGCCACACACGGAACAGAGCGGATCCTTCGTGAACCGCAGGCGCTGGAATTCCATGTCGCGTGCGTCCAGTGTCAGCAGGCCGCCCGCGCGCGTGCCAAAAGCACCAATCAAGCGCAGCGCCTCGGCGGCCTGCAGCGCGCCTATCACGCCCGTGAGCGGCGCAAACACGCCGGTAGTGGCACAGGCATCGTCTTCACCGGGACCTTCCGGAAAGAGGCAGGCATAGCAGGGCTCGCCTTCCTGGCGCAGGTCATGCACGGCGACCTGGCCGGAGAATCCGCTCGCTGAACCCCAGACCAGTGGAACCCCCGCCACGACGCACGCGCGGTTGACCGCGTAGCGGGTGACACGGTTGTCGGAACAGTCGAGCACGACATCGATGCCGGGTAGCAGGGCAGCAAGTTCCGCGGCGCCCAGCCGCTGGTTATGCGCTTCAATGGCGACTAGGGGGTTGAGCTCGGCCAGCGTCTGCGCTGCCGATGCCGCCTTGGGTTGACCGATGCGCGCGGTCGTGTGCGCGATCTGCCGCTGCAGGTTGGTGAGGTCGACCAGGTCGCCATCAAACAGCACCAGCCGGCCGATGCCGGCCGCCACGAGATACATGGCGGCCGGCGATCCCAAGCCGCCGGCACCCACCACCAGCACGCTCGCGCGCGCGAACCGCGCCTGACCTTCGATGCCGATTTCCTCGAGCAGCAGATGGCGGGAATAACGCAGCAGCGTGGGATCGTCCATGCGGGTCCTGCTGTCGGATCGGAGCCCGCCGTAGCCCAAAGGGCGAAGGCGGGTAGGGTGGCTCTACAGTTTACCGAGGTGATGGAGTATGCGCGCCAGCTCGCGTGGCTTGAGGTGGCCGATGGCGGGTGGCACACGATGCTTGAATTTCTTGAAGTAGTAGCGGATGGCGTCGATCGAAAGGCCCAGGCGCGCGGCGATTTCATCATCGCCAGCGCCTTTGAGTCCCGCGCGCAGCACCTCGATCTCACGCGCCGTGAACTGCAATGACAGCAGGTCCGTGATGTAGGGGCGATAGCGCGTTTCCAGGGTTATGGCCAACCGCTGCGCCGCATAGAACAGCGCAAACACGCTGTGCTCGGGCGGACGATCGACGAAGAAAGCGAACAGGGCGCCGCGCGACAGCCAGCCGCGCGCGGGTATGACAACGAGGCTGCCGGCGCCGTTCTCGGCCATGCGCGCGAGCCATGCACGGATCACATCCGCATTGCGCGTGTGCTCCTGGATCCAGCTGCGGTGCTCGTCGATCGTGCCCGTAAGTGCGCGCCATTCGAGACCCACGCGCAGCAGCAGCGGGTCGCGCTCGACAATGAGGGTTGCGTAAAGTCGCTGCAATTCACCCGGCACCGTCCCGTGCAGCCGCGCGGGCATGGCTTCGAGTCCGGCGCAACCGTGGTCGTTCAGGACAAAAAGACATTGGTGCAGCGGTGCGATGCGCTGCAGGCGGTCGCCCATCTCGGTATCGAACCTGCCACTGCCAATGGAACGCAGCGGCAGTATCCAGTCGTCGATCTGCTGGCGCAGTCCGGAGCACGGCGTGCCGCTTTCGGTGTTACCGGCGCGCACCGTCGGCGAGGCCCGGCTGATGTTCATCACGCTCATGGCGCCTCTCCCTCGAAACGGGTCGCCACTTTCGGCGCTGCAGGTGCGGGCAGGTCGAAGGTGAAGCGCGCGCCGTGCGGAGTGCGGTTGCTGCAAGCCATGGTGCCGCCGTGCGACCGGACGATGGCGCGGCTGACGGTCAAGCCCAGGCCCAATCCCAGTCCGGAACCGCCGGTGGAAAAGAACGGCTCGAATATGCGCTGCATGGCATCCGGCGCGATGCCACGGCCGTTGTCGCTGACGCGCAGCTGGGCACGCGCACCGACCCGGACCGCATCGATATGCAGCACGCCGGGCCGCCCGGTACCGTGCATTGCCGCGGCGGCATTGATGAACAGGTGGCACAGCACCTGTGCGATGGCGGGCATGGAGCCGAACACCTGCAAGGGCTGCATGCGCTGACAGACGATGATCCCCGCCAGTTCTCGTTGCGTGCTCCACATGGCAGATTCCACCGCCGCCAGGAGTTCAAAGGTCTGACGGCTTCCTTCGGCTGCGGGATCGACGCCGCTGGCGAAGGAGCGCAGGCCATTGACCTGCGCGCGCAGGCGCGCCACTTCGCGGTCGCGCTCGGCCAGCTCGGCGTAAAGCGCCTGCAGCGCCCGGGGTGCAGTTGTGATGTGCGCGCCCTCAGACGCGGTCCTGGTATCGCTGCGCAATTTCGCTCTCCTCGTTCGTGAAATTTCCATCAAGGCAGTTCCCCATGCCGCGGCGGGCGCGTTCTGCCACTGCGACCTTGCGCGAAAGGGAGCTGCCAGTTTCCTGCCCGCCGCGCGCCGGCGGCATTGCCCGATCGCGCTTGCCGGCAGGGCTGCTTCACGCGCCGGCGCGGTAGTCGTCACGAGCAATTGGGCATCGCGACTACCGCTTCCCGGTGCTTGCCCGGCACGGCAGACGCGCCGGCCGGGTTCTGCTTCCGCTGGCATGAAGGCTAGGCCCCGGGGTACTGGCAGGAACTACTGCAATCAGGAGTGGATACCGCCGGGAATTGCCGCAAATTGCGCTTGCATTTGCGCTGGCGCCGATGCAGTGGCCGGCAGGTCCGGCAGAGGAGACGGAACACATGGGTGGCAAAAACACGCAGAAAAAGCGGCAGTGGTTTGCGGTCATCGTCGTGGCAGTCATACGGACGGCACCGCTTGCTGCCGTAGCGACGGCAACGGCGCAAGCGGATTTGTCCTCGCTGACCAGCCCCGCTGGAC
>CAIQGU010000049.1 GCA_903871435.1 uncultured Burkholderiales bacterium
CCGTATTTTCAGAACGAAATTACCGAGGAAACGCGCCGTGCCGATGTACGGGCGCTGGGCCAACTGCTCTACATGATGCTGGCCGGGCGCGCCCCGCCCGCCGACGCGGCAACGTTGACCCCCGGCCGCTCGGCAACGCTTGCGGCGCGGCCCGATACCCCGGCAGCGCTGGCTTTGCTCGTTGACCAGAGCCTGCTGGCCGACCCCGGCGACGCCGTGCGATCGGCCGGCGCGCTGCGCGATGCGCTCACGGCCTTCATCTGGAACGAACGCACGGACAGCGTCACGCCCAATTCCCTGGGCATACCCCTGGCCGCGCCGCCCGCACGTCCGCCGGTGCATGTGGCCACCATCACCGCGGCCGATGGCCAGTTGCCCCTGCCAGAGCCGGACACGGCAAGCAGCGACGGCGCGTCTGAGCTGAGCACCGCCCGCATGGCCAGCTTCGCTCCGGCGGCGCTGGATATTCACAATCCCCTGCTCGCAGCCATGCAGGTCCAGATCGATCGCCTGCGCCCCTGGGCCACCCAAAACCGCCTGCCGCTGATGGCCGGCGGCGTACTGGTTTCCGTGGGTATTTTTCTGGGCGTGGTGCTCGGCAATCTGCGCCACAGTGAAGCGCCGTCGGCTGCTGCGAGCACCGTCGATGCGCCGGCCGCCGAATCCCCGGGGCAAAGCGCCGCCGCGGCCGCTGGTGCGGGCGCTGCCGCACCGGCGTCGGACCCGGTGATCACGGTGCCGGTATCCTTCGACATACAACCCTGGGGCGAGATTTTCATCGATGGCAAGGCAACCGGCGTCACGCCGCCGCTGACAGAGGTAGCCATGGCAACCGGGCATCACCATGTCGAGATCCGCCACGCGAGCGCGCCCGTTTGGGCGACCGATATCGATGTCGCGCAAACTTCCATCATCCGTATCCAACACCGTTTCGAAAAATGAGCGCGCGGCACTTCACCCTTCGGCAGACGCGCCGCCTGCCGGCTCTGCTGGCGGGCGTCACCCTGGCGCTGGCCGGCTGCCAGACTCCACCGCCACCGGCGCCGCCCAGCCTCGCCACCTTGCTCGAGCAACCGGCAGAGCGTGCGCTGGCCGCCGGGCTGGTGGACTATGACGAGGGGGCCTTCGACCGCGCACAGGTCAATTTCGAGACTGCCATACGGCAGCGTTTGCGAGATCCGCACGACGCCGCCGTGGCGCACAAGCATCTGGCCTTCATCGCCTGCGCCTTCAACCGGCCGGCCGACTGCGAGACCCAGTTCCAGGCCGCCTTCGTGTCCGACCCGGGCTTTCACCTCTCCGAGTCGGAAATCGGCCATCCCATCTGGGGACCGGTGTATCGCCGGGTAGCCGCGGCCCAGGCCGCCGCCCAGAAACGGCCCTAGGCTGCCGGCTGGTGCCCGTCAAGGACGGCCGCGACGCTGCTGTCAGCGCCGGGCAACAGCCGGCGCGGGGGCACGGGACGGATGCTAGTATTTGCGCCCCCCTCAATATCAAGCCGTGCGCATGACGCGCTGCAAGGAAAAAGGCAATGGCCGGGCATTCAAAATGGGCCAATATCCAGCATCGCAAAGGCCGCCAGGACGCCAAGCGCGGCCAGGTCTGGACCAAGGTCATCCGGGAAATCACGGTCGCTGCCCGTAACGGGCCCGATCCAGCATCCAATTCGCGGCTGCGCCTGGCGCTGGATAAGGCGTCCGCCGCCAATGTGCCCAAGGACACCGTCAACAAGGCGGTGTTGCGCGGCAGCGGCAAGCTCGAGGGCGCGCATTACGAAGAAATCCGCTACGAAGGCTACGGCATCGGCGGCGCGGCGGTGATCGTCGACACCATGACCGACAACAAGGTCCGCACGGTGGCCGAGGTGCGGCACGCGTTTGCCAAGCATGGCGGCAATCTCGGAACCGACGGGTCGGTGGCGTTCCAGTTCCGGCACTGCGGCCACTTCCTCTTCGCGCCCGGCACCAGCGAAGAACAGGTCATGGAAGCGGCGCTCGACGCCGGGGCCGAGGACGTGATCAGCGACGACGACGGCTCCATCGAGGTCGTGTGCGCACCGGCGGACTTCGACGCGGTGTCGCAGGCGCTCAAGCGCGCCGGCCTCACGCCGGAAATCGCCGACGTCACCATGAAGGCGCTCAACGAGATCCACCTCACCGGCACCGACGCCGAAAAAATGCGGCACCTCCTCGACGTGCTCGAGGACCTGGACGATACGCAACAGGTCTATTCCTCGGCCACGCTCGATACATGAAAACGGGCCGCAACCGCGCCGCCACGAGGGCCCATCCGGTCCGCCCGATACGTGTACCTGCAATCCACCGCGCCCTGATCCGGGCCGGGCGCGCATGAAGGTCCTCGTCATCGGCTCGGGCGGCCGTGAGCATGCGCTGGCCTGGAAGCTGTCGCAGTCGCCTCGCGCGCAGCGCATCTACCTGGCGCCGGGCAACGGCGGCACCGCCGCTGATCGCAATCTGCAGAATGTCGACCTCCAGGGCAGCGAGGCTCTTATCGCCTTTGCGCGGGCCGAACAGATCGGCATGACGGTGGTCGGCCCGGAAGCGCCGCTGGCGGCGGGCATCGTCGATGATTTCCGTGCGGCGGGTCTGCGCGTCTTCGGCCCGACGCGGGCAGCCGCGCAACTGGAATGGTCCAAGGACTACGCCAAGGCCTTCATGGCGCGCCACGCCATACCCACCGCCGCCTACAAGACCTTCACCGATGCGCCGGCGGCGCACGACTACATCGATCTGCGCGGCGCTCCCATCGTGATCAAGGCGGACGGGCTGGCGGCCGGCAAGGGCGTGGTCGTGGCCCAGACCACCGCCGAAGCGCATGCCGCCATCGACCATATGCTGGGCGGCGGATCGCTGGGCGCCGCGGGTGCGCGCGTCGTCATAGAGGATTTTCTCGAGGGCGAGGAAGCCAGCTTCATCGTCATGTGCGATGGCCGGCACACGCTGGCGCTCGCCACCTCGCAGGACCACAAGCGCCTGCTCGACGATGACCGCGGGCCCAATACCGGCGGCATGGGCGCCTATTCGCCTGCACCCGTGGTGACGCCGGCGATACATGCCCGCGTCATGCGCGAAATCATCGATCCGACCATCGCGGGCCTGGCGGCCGAGGGCATCGCCTACACGGGCTTCCTGTACGCCGGCCTCATGATCGGCGCCGATGGCCGGCCGCGCACGCTGGAGTTCAATTGCCGCCTGGGCGACCCTGAAACCCAGCCCATACTCATGCGCCTCAAATCCGACCTGCTCTGGCTGCTCGACCACGCCATCGACGGCACGCTCGACCAGGTCGAGGCGCAATGGGACCGCCGGCCCGCACTGGGCGTGGTCGTGGCCGCGCAGGGCTACCCGGAGCACCCGCGCAAGGGCGACCTCATCAGCGCCCTGCCCGCCGATAGCGACGACGCCGTCGTCTTCCATGCGGGAACCGCGCGCGATCAGCAGCAACTGGTCACCAGCGGCGGACGCGTGCTGTGCGTCACGGCGCTGGGCGAGAACCTGCGCTCGGCGCGGCGCCGCGCCTACGAGGCCGTTGCGCAGGTCCGGTTCGAGGGCGCGCAGTTCCGCGGCGACATCGGCCACCGCGCCCTGCCCGGCGCGACCTGAACCTCCCATAACCCTGCTTGCGGATGCCAAGATGACCAGTGCCGTAGCCGTTGAAACCGTGCAGACCTACCTGCTGGACCTGCAGCAGCGCATCGTGCGCGAGCTCGAACGCGTCGACGGCAGTGGCCGCTTCGCCGTGCATGAATGGAAAAAAGCGCCGCACGAGCCGCTGCAAGGCCAGGGCACCACGTGCATCCTCGAGGAAGGCCGGTTCTTCGAGCGCGCGGGCATCGGTTTTTCCCAGGTCAGCGGCGATCGCCTGCCGCCATCGGCCAGCGCGGCCCACCCGGAAGTGGCCGGCTGCGGCTTCAACGCCCTGGGGGTATCCCTGGTGCTGCACCCGCGCAATCCCTACGTGCCCACGGTGCACATGAATGTGCGCTTTTTCCGGGCCCAGCCGCAAGCGGCCGACAGCGGCCCCGGCACCTGGTGGTTCGGCGGCGGCATGGACCTCACGCCCTACTACGGATTCGAGGACGACGCGCGCCATTTCCACGCCACCTGCCGCGATGCCCTGGCGCCCTTCGGTCCGGACTACTACCCGCGCTTCAAGCGCTGGTGCGACGAATATTTCTTCCTCAAGCACCGCAGCGAGCCGCGCGGCATCGGCGGCGTGTTCTTCGACGACTTCAACGAGCTGCCGGGCGATGCCAGTTTCGCGCTCATGCGTTCCGTCGGTGACCACTTCCTGCCGGCCTACGTACCCATAGCGGAACGCCGCGGCGCGCTGCCCTACGGCGAGCGTGAACGCGAATTCCAGGCACTGCGGCGGGGACGCTATGTCGAGTTCAACCTGGTCTTCGACCGCGGCACGCTGTTCGGGCTGCAGTCGGGGGGTAGAACCGAATCCATCCTGATGTCGCTGCCGCCCACGGTACGCTGGCGCTACGAGGCGCATCCCGAGCCGGGCACGGCCGAAGCCTTGTTGTACACGGACTTCCTGCGTCCGCGGGACTGGCTGGCAACGGTTTGACGCCCGACACCGCCCTGCGTCCGGACGCCGGCAATTTTCCGCAGACCGGTCTGATTGGCCTGCTGGGCGGCAGCTTTGATCCGGTGCACGCCGGCCCTCTGGAGCTGGCCGCGGGTGCCCAGCGCGCGTTGGGGCTTGCACAGGTGCGGCTGAGACCGGCGGGCCAGCCCTGGCAAAAGCTGCAGATGACCCCGGGGCAGGACCGCCTGGCCATGCTGGAAACGGCCGTGCAGGAGCGCGGCGGCGGCACGGATTTGCGCTGGGTGGTGGACAAACGGGAGCTCGAGCGTGCTGGCCCCACCTACACCATCGATACGTTGCGGGAGATACGGGCGATCGTCGGCCCGGATCGACCGCTGGTGTGGATACTGGGGTTCGACCAGCTGCGGGGCTTGCCGGGCTGGCGGGATTGGGAATCGCTCAGCGGCCTGGCGCACATTGCCTACGCGCAGCGGGCGGGCGAGGAAGCCGTGCTGCCGGGGCCACTGGCCGCCTATGTGGCCGCGCGCACGTCAACGCCCGGCGCTCTGGCCGGCCAGCCGGCGGGGTGCTTCGTCGCGTTCCCGATGCGGCCGGTGGACTGCTCCGCAACGCAGATCCGCAGCGCGGTTGCAGCGGGTGATACCAGCCGTGTAAAAAACTACCTTGCCCCGGGCGTGCTCGGGTACATTAAGACTCATCAACTGTATCTGGCGGTAAATGGACAATAAGAAACTGCAGCGGCTGGTCGTCGACGCCCTCGAGGACGTCAAGGCGCAGGACATCGCGGTGTACAACACCACGGAACTCTCCGACCTCTTCGACCGGGTCGTGCTGGCCAGCGGCACCTCCAACCGGCATACGCGCTCGCTCGCATCCAATGTGGCCGAGAAGGTCAAGGCCGCCGGCGGCCATGTCGTGAGCGTGGAAGGCGAAGAGACCGGCGAATGGGTGCTGGTCGACCTGGGCGACGTGATCGTGCACATCATGCAGCCCGCGGTACGGGTGTATTACGACCTCGAGGAATTGTGGGGCGGCAAGAAGGTCAATGTGCGCCTCGCCACCAAGACGACAGTGCCACGGGCTGCACCACGCAAGTCGGCCGCGCGCAAGTCCGCACCACGCAAACCCCGCGCCGCTGCCGGGGACAAATGACCGGCGGCGCTGCGACCGGCTGCGCACCCGCTGCATGAAGATCTGCATTGCCGCGGTGGGCCAGCGACTGCCGCCATGGGCCGCTGCCGCGGTCCAGGAGTTCGTCGAGCGCATGCCACGGGACTTCCGCGTCGAGGTGAAAGAGGTCAAGCCCGAGCCGCGCAACGGCCAGCCGGTCGCGCGGCTCCAGGTGGCCGAAGGCGCGCGCTTGCGAGCGGCGCTGCCGGCCGATTGCCTGGTCATCGCCATGGACGAAACCGGCCGCGACTGGACCACGGCGCAACTTGCCGAGGCTATGGGCCAATGGCGCGACGGCGCCCGGGATCCCGCATTTATCATTGGCGGGGCGGACGGTCTGGACCCCCAGCTCAAGCGCGACGCCGATCTTTGCCTGCGGCTATCGAGCATGACCCTGCCCCATGCCCTGGCACGGGTGGTGCTGGCCGAGCAGATCTATCGTGCCTGGTCCATCCTCAGCGCGCATCCCTACCACCGCAGCTGAGCAGCGCGCCGCGGGCTTCGGCCGCTTGCCGGCGCCACTATTTGCCGGCGCTATTTTGTCCCTGCCAAATACCGCGCCCGGCCGGGATCCCAGGGCCACCGGCTCGGGCTAGAATCTTTGCAGCCATGGCTGACTTCTATCTCGCCTCCCACAGTGCACGGCGCCGCGAATTGCTGCGCCAGATCGGCGCGCGCTTCGAGACGCTGCTGCTGCGCTCGGCCTTGCCCCGCGGCCCGGACATCAGCGAATTGCAGCGCCCGGACGAGGCCGCGGTCGACTACGTCGTGCGCGTGGCGCGCGAAAAAGCCGAAAACGGCGTGCAGGCACTGCTGTCGCGCACGCTGCTGCCCAAACCCGTGCTCGGGGCCGACACCGTGGTCATCGTCGATGGCGACATCCTGGGCAAGCCGCAGGACATCCAGCAGGCCGCCCGCTTCCTGGAGCGGCTGTCGGGCCGCACGCACGAAGTGCGTACCGCCATCGCGCTGGCGTTGCCGGCACCGGAACGCCACCACACCATTGCCACCGCAGTGTCTATCACGCAGGTCACCATGCGCACGATGGAAGCGCAGGAAATCCAGAACTATTGCGCCAGCGGTGAACCTTTCGACAAGGCGGGTGGGTACGCCATCCAGGGGCGCGCGGCGGTATTCGTCGAGCGCATCGAGGGCAGTTATTCGGGTGTCGTGGGGCTGCCGCTGGCCGAAACCGCATCCTTGCTGGGGCGCGCCGGCGTTCGCATCCTCTAGCTGGCCGCCTGGCGCAGCTTCATCCCCCAGCTTCAACTTCCCAGCTTAACTACGCGGCTTCATTACCCATCTGCACTGCCATGGCCGCCGAAGACATCCTCATCAACATCACCCCGCAGGAAACGCGCGTTGCCGTACTGCTGGCGGGCGTGGTGCAGGAACTGCATATCGAACGCACGGCCACGCGGGGCATGGTTGGCAATATCTACCTGGGGCGGGTCGCGCGCGTGCTGCCCGGCATGCAGTCGGCGTTCATCGACATCGGACTCGAACGTGCGGCGTTCCTGCATGTTGCCGATATCTGGGAAACCCGCCAGTTCAGCAATGGCGACAAGCCGCCCATAGAACGCCTCATCCACGAGGGTGACGCCCTGATCGTGCAGGTGATCAAGGATCCCATCGGCACCAAGGGCGCCCGCCTGTCCACGCAGGTGAGCCTGGCGGGGCGCAATCTGGTCTACCTGCCGCAGGAATCGCATATCGGCATCTCGCAGCGCATAGAAGATGAAGCCGAACGCGCGCAGCTGCGCGAGCTGCTCACGCGCCTGGTGCCGGCCGAGGAAACCGGCGGCTACATCGTGCGCACCAGCGCGGAGGACGCCGGCGAGGATGACCTGAGCAACGACATCGGTTACCTGCGCAAGCGCTGGAGCCAGATCCGCCGGGCCAGCACGCAGGGGCCGCCGCCCGCCCTGCTCTACCAGGAGCTCTCGCTGGCGCAGCGCGTGCTGCGCGACCTCGTGACGGATCACACGGAGTCGGTGGTGATCGATTCGCGCGAGAATTTCACGGCGCTGCAGTCCTTTGCCGCCCAGTTCGTGCCGGGCGTGGAGCCGCGCTTGGCGCACTACACCGGCGAGCGGCCGCTCTTTGACCTGCACCTGATCGACGACGAGATCGAACGGGCACTGGCCCGCCGGGTGGAGTTGAAGAGCGGCGGCTACCTGGTCATCGATCAGACCGAAGCCATGACCACCGTGGACGTCAA
>CAIQGU010000050.1 GCA_903871435.1 uncultured Burkholderiales bacterium
CTGCCCGTCGTGATGGGTGCGGATGGTCAAAAGCTCAGTAAACAGAATCGGGCGGCGCCGCTCGACGCGCGCACGCCTGCCGCCAATGTGCAGGAGGCGCTGCGCTACCTGCGTCAGCCTCTGCCGGCGGACGGTTTGCCCTCGCTCAAGGAGCTGCTTGAGTGGGCCCTTGCGCATTGGCAGGTTCCGGTCCTGCGTTTCAGCGAACCCACCGGGCTGCGCGAAGGGCACGGCGCATGAGCAGCCGGGCAGGGCTCGATCCTGCCGCGCGCGTGCAGTGGATCGATCTGGCCCCGCTGCTCTTCGTCGTGCTGTGGAGCACGGGCTTCATCGCCGCCAAAGCCGGCCTGCACGATGTCGGCCCCTATCACTTCCTGTTGCTGCGATTTGCGCTGGTCAGCAGCCTGCTCGGCCTGACCGCGTGGCTGAGCCAAGCCCCCTGGCCTCGCTCGCCACGGAGCATTGTCCATATCGCGGTGGCCGGCGTGCTGATTCATGCGGGCTACCTGGGTGGCGTCTTCACCGCGCTGCGGCAGGGCCTTGGCGCCGGGGAAGTCGCCCTGCTGGTGGGCCTGCAACCCGTCCTGACGGCGGCTTTTGCGGCGCGTTGGCTGGGGGAGACTGTGGGCATGCGGCGCTGGGCCGGCTTGTTGCTGGGGCTGGTGGGCGTGACCCTGGTGCTGCTGCCCCGATTGCAGGGGCTAAGCGGGTTTGCAAACGCACCGGCGGGCGTCCCGGCCGCCGCCGTCGCACTGTTCGCGATCAGCCTGGGAACCGTCTACCAGAAGCGCTTTTGCGCAACCATGGACCTGCGCAGCGGAGGCGCCATCCAATATGCGTGCAGCGGGCTCGTGCTCGCCGCCATGATCAGTCCGGAGGATGCTGCGCCGGTCTGGTCCTGGCGCCTCGTCCTGGCACTCGCCTGGCTCGTGCTGGTGCTATCGGTGGGTGCCGTCGGCCTGCTCTACCAACTCTTGCGCAGGGGCGCCGCGAGCCGCGTCGCGAGCCTGTTCTACCTGGTCCCTCCGGTGACCACCCTGATGGGGTGGGCCATCTTTGATGAATCCTTGCACCCCAGCACATTGGTCGGCATGGCCTGCGTCATGCTGGCGCTTCTCCTGATACGCTGAACCCGTCGAGTTGAACAAGTTGAAATCTCGCTCAAGCCATTCACGCGCCGAAGCGATTGACGTGAGACCATCATCGAAATGACGCGCAAACGCCAACAACGCGAAAGCACCAGGCTCGCCGACACGCCCGCCCCTCGCACGAGCGGGCACCCCGGTCTGCAGCCGGTGACCGATGGCAACGCTGGCATCCGTCTGGACAAGTGGCTTTGGGCGGCGCGCTTCTTCAAGACGCGCTCGCTCGCCACCGAGGCGGTCGAAGGCGGCAAGATTCGCATCCGTGGGGACCGGCCCAAGCCCGCCAAGGCGGTGCGGATCGGCGATGAAATCGAAGTGCGTACGCTGGCCGGCATTTTCCAGATTGTCGTTACCGGGCTCGCCGACCGGCGCGGTCCGAGCAGCCTTGCCCAGGCGCTCTACGAGGAAAACGAGGACAGCCGCCGCGTCCGGCTTGAGCTTGCAGAACGGCGGCGTTCCGAGGCCCTGATCCGACCGTGGAAGGGCCGCCCCACCAAGCGCGAGCGGCGCGCGCTGGTGCGGTTCAACCAGGTCGACTGAGGCAGACCGGGTTCAGCGGACGCCGAGCAGTTCCACATCGAACACCAGCGTGGCGCCGGGAGGAATCACGCCGCCGGCACCACGCGCCCCGTAGCCCATTTCCGGCGGGATGGTGAGGGTCCGCTTGCCCCCCACCTTCATGCCTGCCACGCCTTCGTCCCAGCCCTTGATGACCTGCCCGCCACCGAGCGGAAAGTTGAAGGGCTGACCGCGATCGACCGAGCTGTCAAACTTCTTGCCGTGGTGGTCGGCAGCGGCGGCGTCGTAGAGCCAGCCGGTGTAATGGACCGATACGTTATGGCCGGGGGTCGCTTCGGCACCGGTGCCGACTACCGTATCGTTCTTCTGCAGTTCTGTCATGTTGGCTACCTTCAAAAAAGAGGGAGGGCTGTCGGCCTGCGCAGGCAGGGTCGATCCGAGGGATGCGGCGACCAGGGCCGCGGCGATCAGAATGGAATGCTTCATTTGATGAACACGCTCCTTGCTGGGTCCACCTCAACAGGCGGTCGCGCATTATAGACTCTGCAGGAGCTTTGTTGGGCCTGCCGGGCGCAAGGAACGATACCCCGCAGACGGCATCGAACTTCGACAGACAGAAAGGGAGTGGAGGGGGTCATGATCACGTTTCGCTCGATGGCCAACAGCTGGCTGGCGTTTGCCCTTTGCGCGGCGGGGGGACTCGCGCACGCCGACTTCAGCGTGGGCCGTATCTCGGCCCTGCAAGGCGGCGTGAGCGCGCAGACCCCTGGCGACCCGGCTTCGCACCGTGCCTCCGCCAATGACGTCGTCGCGGAAGGTGACCAACTGGCGACGGGCGCCGATGCGGGCGTCGAACTGCAGTTCGCCGGGGTCGTGCTTGAAATCGGCCCCTCCACGGTGATCGCGCTGACGCGCGTGCAGACCGACGGCTTCGCGGTTTTCATCGATCATGGCTCGGTGGCGCTGGGGCGCAGCAACGACGATGCCCCCGCCAATGTGACCCTGCAGGGCAACCAGATCGTCGCCTATGCCGAGACGGCCGGGCGATACCGCCTGGATGTCGATCCGGAGGGTGGCGACGAACATCTGTCGGTATGGCTCGGCCGCGTCAGCGCGCAGGTAGATTCGCGCGAGTTGCAATTGTTCGCCGGCCAGTCCCTCGATGTTTCGCAGGGCCTGGCGGGATCGATGGCCGTGAGCAGCACCGGCAATCTTGACCAGCTGGACATGATTCTCGCCGATCGACTGGGCCTTGTCCGCGCATCCGCAAGTACCCAACGCCTGTCGAGCGATTGGGTCGGTGCAGCAGCACTCGACGACCAGGGAAGCTGGCTTGAGGTCAGCAGCGTCGGACCGCTGTGGGTGCCCTTCTTTCTGCCGGACAACTGGGCACCCTACCGGAGCGGACACTGGGCCTGGAATGGGGTGTGGGGCTGGTCCTGGGTCGACGACCTGCCCTGGTCCTACGTCTCATTCCATTTCGGTCGCTGGATCTGGTGGAACAATCGTTGGGCCTGGTCGCCGAATGGGCGCGTCCCGCTGTTCTCGCCGGCGGGCTTCTGCCCGCCAGGGCTGCGCCCGCCGCCGCTGCCGAACCGGGGTCGCCTAGCCAATGTGCTGCCGGCCGTGCTCGCCGTCGGGCCGGGGCGGCGCGCAGGCGCGGGCTCAACGGGCATTGTAGCCTCGGTCTTGAGTCGCCCGCGCGCGCCTGGCAGCGCGCCTGCGCAGACGGCCGCTCGCACCTCTTTTCCGTCGCCATCCGGTGGCCTGCGCCCCTATGAGACGGTGGGTGGAAACGCATCACCGGTGCGACCTGCCGCGCAGCCGAGGCCGATCCAGTCGAACACTCCGCTGCTGACGCCGGCCTTGTCGAACACTTCCCAGGCTGGCGCTGCCGGCCTGATGCCCCGCCACCCGGCTGCCGTGGCCACCGCCGGGCCGTCCGGATCCGTCACGCCGGCAGGGGTGCCGGTCTTCACGATCCGCCCGCCGGACAGCCCCTATCCAGCGGGACGCAACGATTTCGGCAATGAGGGAAGCCGCTTTGGCCAACGTGGCAGCGGCACGCCGCGCGTGATCGAGGGTGGCCAGCCGCTGATGGCGCCCCCGGCCCTGCCCTCCGTCAATCCGGCACTGACTTCGGGCGCCGTTCCACTGGCGCCACCGCTGCGGCTGCCCTCGCCCGGGTATGCAGCCAATCCAGGCAATGCGTTTGCCTCCCCCGCCCTTGTCGGTGGACGTTCCCCGTCAGCCATCCAGATCAACGCGAATCCAGGCACGCCCGCAGCGCCGGCCTTCGCGGTGCCGCGCCCGATGCCGTCCGAAGGTCGCAGCGCCCCGCGCGAAGAGAACGCCCGTGGCGAACGTCCGACAGCAGGCCGGATCGAGATACCGGATGGACAGCGTGGCCCGGGACACAGCCGCTAGATGGGTCGGTGCCGAACGGTCAAAGGCTGGCCAGGGATCGCCCTGCTCCTCGTGTCCTTGTTCGCGGCGCCGGCCTGCATCGCCGAAGACCCAGAGCATCCGTTCAAACTGAGTGTCGGTGCCTACAGCTTCTCGGATCAGGCGCCGGCCGAGGACGTGAATCTGCGCTACACCTCAAGTGCTGGCGGCCATTTCTGGCTGGGTGACTTCCGCCAGCCGGTGCAGGGCATCCAGCAGTGGCGCAGCGGGTGGGATCAGAGCTTTGGTGATCAGATCCGCATCTCGCCTTCGCTGCAGTTCGCACAGGGCGGCTTTGTCGGGGGCAGCCTCAATCTGGAGACAGGACCGGACTGGTTCGTCGGCGCCGGACTGGGGCGCACCAATCTGCAGCCCTACTACAATCTCAATTTCGACCCGAACGATTCCTACACCCTTTCCGCCGGATGGCGCCGGCCCTCCGGCGCGCAGACCGCCCTGCAATGGATCCAGGACAACCGGCTCAACCCGGACCAGCGCCATCTGCATGCCGTGCACCAGCAGGACCTGCGCGCCGGACAACGGTTCACGACGGACATTCTCTACAAGCAGGGCCGGGTGAACGGGGAAATGATCCATCGGCTCGGCGCGACCTTGACCTACGAGTGGCCACGCTATTTCCTGCGTCTCGCCTTCGACCCGAAAACAAACTTTACGCCCGCTGACGCACTTCGACTTTCGGTCGGCGTCAGGCTCTAGACCTCTCGGTCACGCCTGACGGCGCGACCCCACGCGCATCAGGTCTGCGCGAATTTCTTCCCAGCGCTTTTGCAGCCGCTTCGGCGACACCGGGAACGGCGTCTTGAGTTCCTGCGCGAACAGTGACACGCGCAGTTCCTCGAGCAACCACCGGAATTCCTCGAATGCGGGAGACGGACCGTGCTGCTGAAGCGCCGCACGCCAGTCCTTGGCCAGCACTTCAATCTGCAAGGCACGCTCGCCATCCTGCTGCCAGCCATCCGCGAGCCGCTCAAGGCGGATGCCGGCGGCGCGCAAATAGCGCGGCAGCTCGCGCAGTCGCTCGCGGGACAGGCGCCGCACGAAACCGCGCCCGACCAAAGCCGCGAGCTGTGAACGGACTTCGGCGCAGGCAGGTTTCAGA
>CAIQGU010000051.1 GCA_903871435.1 uncultured Burkholderiales bacterium
CGGAGGCGGTGAGATTCGAACTCACGGAGGGTTGCCCCTCGCCGGTTTTCAAGACCGGTGCCTTAAACCGCTCGGCCACGCCTCCAACGCCCGCTATTGTGCCGCGATTCTTCGCAAGTGCCGAATCGCGGGCTGCATGCGAGGCTGACGCGAGGGATACGGTAACCACGGGGCAATTACGGCGGCGGCCAGCGCCCTTGGGTTACCATTTCGGGCCATGAGAGCCGTCAATTCCCTGCTGGTGGTCGCCGTCATGCTGGCCGCAGCCCTCACCGTGGGTCCATTGACGCTCGTGCCATTGGCAGCCGCAGAGCCCGACAAGCCTGCTTTGACGCTCACCACGCTGGCCGGAGAGGATTTCGATCTGGGGCGCCAGCGCGGCCACGTGGTGGTGGTGCATTTCTGGGCCACCTGGTGCCCCTCGTGCATCGACGAGATGCCACAGTTGCAATCTTTCTTCGAGCATTACCGGGATGCCGGCGTGGAGGTCCTTGCCGTCAGCGAAGATCGCACCCAGGATATCGATGCCGTGCACCAGATGATGCGCCAGATGAAGATGACGTATCCGGTGGCACTGTCCCATACGGTCAGCCGCAATACGTTTGGGCCGCAGGCTACTTTGCCGGTGACGTATGTGATTGATGCGCAGGGGGTGTTGCGGGCCGAGTTGCGGCCCAGGACGCAGGGCGTTACCGAGGTGGCGCTGGAGAAGATCGTGGGGCCGCTGTTGAAGGGGGCTGGACGGTAGGGGTGCCGGTGGTTGGGACCCTCACCCTGCCCTCTCGCGGAGGGAGAGGGGAAAGAGCGCCTAGCCGGCTTTCTTGAGCAGGCGCGGTTCGCGCAGCAGGTCGGGGAAGCGCGCCCGGATGGCCTTTTCCATGCCCTCGGCATCCAGGCCGGCCTTGGCGAGCAGGCGGTTGTAATCGCCGTGATCGATGAAATGGTCGGGCAGGCCCAGGCGCAACAGGGGAACCAGGCGACGCAGGTCTTCCAAGGCTTCGGCCACTGCGCTGCCAGCGCCGCCGGCCAGGGAATTTTCTTCGACGCTGACCAAAGCATCGTGGCTGTCGGCCATGCGGCCCAGGAGTTCCTGGTCGATGGGTTTGACGAAGCGCATGTCGACCACCGTGGCGTCCAGCGATTCGGCAGCCTTCAGGGCGGTATGCAGCAGGGGACCAAACGCCAGGATGGCGATACGACTGCCGGCGCGGGCATGGGACTCGCGCACGACGACGCCGCGGCCAAATGGCACGGTGTCGAGGTTGGCTTCGAGGGCCGCGCCACAGCCTGCACCGCGGGGATACCGGACAGTGCTGGGACCATCGTGGGCAAACGCCGTGCTCAGCATCTTGCGGCACAGGTTCTCGTCGCTGGGCGTCATCACCGCCATATTGGGTATGCAGCGCACGAAGGAGATATCGAAGGCGCCATGGTGCGTGGCGCCGTCCGCGCCCACCAGGCCGCCGCGGTCGAGCGCGAAGACCACCGGTAGTTTCTGCAGCGCTACGTCGTGGATCAACTGGTCGTAGGCCCGCTGCAGGAACGTGGAATAGATGGCCACCACGGGCTTGAGACCTTCACAGGCCAGGCCGGCGGCGAAGGTTACGGCGTGCTGCTCGGCGATACCCACGTCGAAATACCGTTGCGGGTATTCGCGCTCGAAGCGCACCATGCCGGAGCCTTCGCGCATCGCGGGCGTGATTCCCACCAGACGCGGGTCGGCCGCGGCCATGTCGCAGAGCCAGTCGCCGAAGACCTGCGTGAAGGTGGTCTGCGCCGCGGCGGGCTTGCGGATGCCTTCGGCGGGGTCGAATTTTCCGGGCCCGTGATAGAGGATGGGATCGGCCTCGGCCAGCGCGTAGCCATGACCCTTGCGCGTGACGACGTGCAGGAACTGCGGGCCGTCCAGATCGCGCAGGTTCTGCAGGGTGGGAATGAGCGCGTCAAGGTCGTGGCCGTCGATGGGCCCGATATAGTTGAAACCGAACTCCTCGAACATCGTGCCGGGGATCACCATGCCCTTGGCGTGTTCTTCCAGCTTGTGGGCGAGTTCCAGCATGGGCGGCAGGTGCTTGAGCACGCGCTTGCCCGCGCTCTTGGCGGCCATGTAGAAGCGGCCGCTCATCAGGCGCGCCAGATGGCGGTTGAGCGCTCCCACGGCCGGGGAGATGGACATATCGTTGTCGTTGAGGATGACCAGCAGCCGCGCCTTGTCGGTGACGCCGGCGTTGTTAAGCGCCTCGAAGGCCATGCCGGCGGTCATGGCGCCATCGCCGA
>CAIQGU010000052.1 GCA_903871435.1 uncultured Burkholderiales bacterium
CGATGAGCGCTGAAAGCGCCCAGCCGGCAACCACCCGGTAGGTGCTGATGCCGATGTCGCCAACCAGGTCCTCCTCGGCCCACCAGCGCCCCAGCCGCAGCGCGACGTCAAGCGGGCCCGGCAGGAACACCTTGCTGATGGCGCCGTAGTTCGCCAGCAGTGTCCAGAGCACCAATGGCACCAGCAATCCTATGCCGGCGAGCGCCCAATACGTGCGCGCTCCCAGGGCCCCGCGTATGGTCCAGAGCTGGCGCAGCGCGTGGATCAAGGCTTGCCACCCTGCTCGATGAACGCGCGCCACCCGCCAAAATCGGTGATGTCTTGCGCGCCCTCCAGCGCGCGCGGTTCGGCGACGAAGCCCGATACCGCGGTGCCGTCGGCGAGCGTAACCGTGCCGATCGCCAAGGGTGCAGGCACCTCATCGACAAAGCTGCCAAACGCCGCCATGTCGAGCTCATACACTTCGACGGCTATGTCATGCCCGCCGCGGCCCACGTGCACCAGCGCCGGCTTGGGGGGTTTCTGCCCGGCGATGGCGTACAGCCGGTACAGCGGCGCCGTGCGCGTGCCCTGAACCAGGCGCGCGCCGCGAGAACTCAGCTGCCAGTTCAAGGGCATGCCTGACAGGTGCGCGCCAACCACGGCCAAACGTACCGTTGCCGATGTCGCGGCACCGTCGACGGCCAGGTCATACGGCGGCAATGGCGCCAGCGGGCCGGCGCGCTCGTAACGCGCCGCCAGGTCGAGCAGGGCACGGTCTGCCCAGGCGGGGCCGATGAGGCTGACACCAAAGCCGGTGCCGTTGTCGCGAAAGCCGGCCGGCACCGATATGGCGCTCATGTCGAGCAGGTTCACGAAATTGGTGTAGTAGCCCAGGTTGCTGTTAAGCGCCACCGGTTCGGCCAGCAGTTCTGAGATGCGGTAGATGGTGGGCGTGGTGGGCAGGGCCAGCACGTCGATCGTCGCCCACAGCGCGGCCGTGTCGCGCAGGTGTTGCTCCAGGGCATACTGGCCGCGGAACACATCGGCCCCGGAAACACCGTAGCCGCCCTGGACGATGCCGCGGACCACCGCGTGTACCGCACCGGGGTTGGCGCGCATCAGCGGCTCGATGGCCGCGAGGCGTTCGGCGACCCAGGGACCGGAATAGAGCAGTTGCGCCACGGCAAGCAGCGGCGCGATGTCGACTTCCACGGTTACCGCGCCGGCCGCGCGCAGCCGCTCGACCGCCGCCGCGAAGAGCCGTTCGGAGTCGGTGTCGCCGAACCAGGCGAGCTGGCCGGGCTTGGCCACGCCAACCCGAACCGCAGCCGGCCACGCCGGAAGGTCGCCCGGCGAGGGCCGTGAGTAAGGGTCGCCGGCATCGAACGCGGCCAGCACATCATCGACCAGGGCCGCGTCGGCTGCGTCACCCGTGAAGACGCTGACGCAGTCGAGCGTGCGGCAGGCGGGTACCACGCCGCGTGTACTCCAGCGCCCGCGGCTGGGCTTGAAACCCGTCAGCCCGTTGAACGCGGCTGGCACGCGGCCGGAGCCCGCGGTATCCGTGCCCAGCGCAAACGCGACCACCCCGGCTCCCACCAGTACGGCCGATCCCGCGCTCGAGCCACCGCTCACGTAGCGGCGATTGAAAACGCAGGCGGGAATGCCGTAGGGACTGCGCGTGCCCACCAGGCCCGTGGCGAACTGGTCGAGGTTGGTCTTGCCCAGCAGCACGGCGCCGGCGTCCTGAAGCTGCCGCACCACCGTGGCGGCTTCGGCGGGCTCGTAGGCATAGGTGGGACAGGCCGCAGTGGTGGGTGTGCCTGCGGCATCGATGTTGTCCTTCACGGCGAAAGGCACGCCGGCCAGCGGCAGGATCTCGCCGGCTGCCAGCCGCGCGTCGACGCGGCGCGCCTGGTCGAGAACGGCCTCGTCTGTGAGCCGTGTGATCCAGGCCTGCGGCTGGATGTGCGCATAGACCTTCGCGCGCGCGAGCGCGGCAGCGGCCACGTCCACGGCGCGCGCCCCGGCGCGCACGCTTTGCACGATGCCGCTGACGCTAGGCCTATCCATGACGATGTTCCTTCCGCGTTTGGGCGGTGCGTGGGGCAAGTCGTGTTGGGTGCTGGGCAACATTCATGATGGTGGCTTCCGCGGTCGCCTTAATGGTCCGCTGTGATCGCAAGTATGGGCGCGCCCGCTGCAATGGGCTGGCCGTCCTGGGCGTAGACCGCGCGCACCACGCCACTGGCGTGGGTGGCGACCTCGCACTGCATCTTCATGGCTTCGATGGAAACCACGGCGGCGCCTTTGTGGATGTGGTCGCCCACCTTGACGAGGGTTTTCCAGACGACGCCGCTCAACGGCGCCTCGACGATCTCGCTGCCCTCGGGCACGACGATGCGCGGGTTCACCGCGCCAGCATCGGCATCGCTGGCCAGCTGCTCGGCGCGCGCGAACTCGTTGCGGCGCTCCCACTCGGCGCGCTCGGCCTCGAACGCGGACTGGCGGCGGTGCTGGAACTGGTCGATGGCAGCGCGATTGTCCGCGAGGAAGCGGCGGTACTCGGCCAGGCGGAAAGTTTCCTCCTCCACGCGGATGCTGCGGCGGCCGAAGGGAAAGTCACGCCGCCATTGCATCAGTTCCTCGTGGCTTACGGGGAAGAAGCGGATCTGGTCGAAGAAGCGCAGCAGCCAGGGCTTGCCGCCCGCAAAGCTGGGGCTGCGGCCGTACGCGTTCCATACCTGCAGGGTGCGGCCAAAGAGCTGGTAGCCGCCCGGGCCCTCCATGCCGTAGATGCACAGATACGCGCCGCCGATACCGACGACGTTGGGCGGCGTCCAGGTGCGCGCGGGGTTGTATTTGGTCGTGACCAGGCGGTGCCGCGGATCGAGCGGCGTTGCCACCGGTGCGCCCAGGTACACATCGCCCAAACCCATCACGAGGTAGCGCGCATCGAAGACGATGCGCTGGACGTCGTCGATGCTGTCCAGGCCGTTGATGCGGCGGATGAACTCGATGTTGTCGGGGCACCAGGGCGCATCGCTGCGCACCGATTCCATGTAGCGGCGCACGGTTTCGATGATGGCCGGGTCGTTCCACGACAGCGGCAGGTGCACCACCCGTGACGGGACCGCGAAATCCTCCAGGCCGCCCAGCCGATCCTCGGCGTCTGCCAGCACCTGCAGGAGCGCGTCCTGGGTCAACTGGCGATTATCGAAGTGCACCTGCAGCGAGCGTATGCCGGGTGTGATGTCCAAAACACCGCGCAGGGATCCCGTTGACTGGCGCTCCTCCAGATAGAGCATGAGCGCATGGATGCGCAGGCGCAATTCCAGGTCGAGCACGATGGGCCCATATTCGACGAGCACCGAGCGCTCGCCCTGACGCCGGTACACCACGGCCGGCCGCTGGCCCTGCGCCGCAATGGCGCCGAGTATGGGGCTGGTGCCCGAGCGGCCGGTATTGACGCCGCCCGCCGCGGCCGCGCGCGCGGCGGGCGCCACCGTGCCGGGCAGCGCCTGCAGGAGCAGGTCCTGATCCGCAGCCAGCGCGCCCGCCTGGGCCGGCTCTACGCACTCAAAGCGCACGGTATTGCCCGGCACCAGCTGCCCGACCTTCCACAGGTCGGCCTGGATGATGACGAAGGGACACACGAAGCCGCCCAGCGACGGTCCGTCCGGCCCCAGGATGATGGGCATGTCGCCGGTGAAATCGATGGCGCCGACGACATAGGCGTTATCGTGGATGTTGGAAGGATGCAGGCCGGCTTCGCCGCCATCGCGGCGGGCCCAGACCGGCTTGGGTCCGACGAGGCGCACACCGGTGCGGCTGGAATTGTGATGCACCTGCCAGGCGGTGGCCTGCAGCGTCGCGATATCCGCTTTGGTAAAAAAGTCGGGTGCGCCGTGCGGGCCATAGAGCACGCGCAGCGTCCACTCCGACGCCAGCTCGGGGCGCAGCGCGGCTGGCAGGGCAGCGGGGCGCGGCGCGGCGGGTACCGGTCCAAGGGGCGGGTTCACGCGCAGGACATCGCCGCTGGCCAGCGCGCGGCCGGCCAGGCCGCCCATCAAGCCCAAGGTAAAGGTGGCGCGGCTGCCCAGATAGGCCGGCACATCGAATCCGCCTGCCACCAGCAGATACGCGCGCAACCCGGCGCCGCGGACGCTGCCCGTGCGCAGTGTCTGACCTGCCGCGACGGCAACGGGGGCGTAGGTATCGATGGCGATGCCATCCAGCATCGCCGGTATGTGCGCTCCGGTCAGGCAGATGGTCGTGGCCTGGTGAAAGAGCAGGGTGGGACCTACCGCCGTGATCTCCAGTCCCGCCGTGCCCTCGCTATTGCCCAACAGCCGGTTGCCGGCGCGAAAGGCCAGGGTGTCCATGGGCCCGGACGGCGGCACGCCCACGTTCCAGTAGCCGATGCGTCCCGGGTAGTCCTGGATGGTGCTGGACAGCCCGCCACTTAGCACCCGTATGCCGGCCGGCGCGAAGGCGAGGCTGGCCAGCGATTGCGTGGATGCGGTGCCGTCGACGACGAATTCGCTGCGCACCACGTGGCGCAACCACTCGAGGTTGGTTTCCAGACCGTGGACCTGCGTGGCGTCCAGTGCCTTTTGCAGCGCGCCCACCGCCGTGGCCCGGTCGTGGGCCGTGACGATGATCTTCGCCAGCAACGGATCGTAATGCGCGCTCACTTCGGTGCCGTCAGCCACCCAGGTGTCGACGCGGGCATCTGCAGGGAAGCGCACGCGAGTGAGCGTGCCGCTGCTGGGCCGGTAATCCTGGCCGGGGTCCTCGGCGTAGAGACGCACCTGGATGGAAGCACCATAGGGCGGCGCGATGGTTCCCTCGAGGAAGGAAAAGTCGCCAGCCGCGCCGCGCACCATCCATTCGACGAGGTCGATGCCCGTCACCTGTTCGGTCACGCCGTGCTCCACCTGCAGCCGCGTGTTCACTTCCAGAAAATAGAACTCGTCGCGTTCGCCGTCATAGAGAAATTCGACGGTTCCGGCCGAACGGTAGGCCGCAGCGGCGCATAACCGCGTGGCGGCGGTGAGCAGGGCCTCACGCGTGGCGGGCGGCAGGTGCGGCGCGGGCGTCTCCTCGATCACCTTCTGGTGGCGCCGCTGCAGCGAGCAGTCGCGCTCGCCCAGGGCCACTACGCGGCCCTTGCCGTCACCGAAGACCTGCACCTCGATGTGCCGCGCGTGCCGAACATAGCGCTCCAGGAAAACGCCCGAATCGCCGAAATTGCTGCCGGCAATGCGGCCGACGGCGGCAAAAGCGTCCTCAAGGGCAGCGGCGTCCTCGCAGACGCGCATGCCGATGCCACCGCCGCCGGCAGTGGACTTGAGCATGATGGGATAGCCGATAGCCTGTGCCGCGGTGGCCGCCGCCGCCGCATCGCGCAGCAGATCCGTCCCCGGCATGAGGGGCACGCCGTGCTCGCGCGCCAGCTCCCGGGCCGTGTGCTTGAGTCCGAACGCGCGGATGTTCTCGGGCGTGGGGCCGATGAAGGCGATGCCCGCCTCCGTGCAGCGCTGGGCAAAGCCCGCGTTCTCGCTGAGGAATCCATAGCCCGGGTGGATGGCCTGGGCTCCCGTGGCCCGCGCTGCCGCGAGCAGCTTGTCCACATCGAGATAGCTCTGGGCCGCCGTTGGTGGACCGATGTGCACCGCTTCGTCCGCGCCGCTGACATGCAGCGAGCCCGCGTCCGCGTCGGAGAAGACGGCTACCGACCCCACGCCCATGCGCCGCAGCGTGCGCTCGATACGGCAGGCGATGGCGCCGCGGTTGGCGATGAGAACCTTGGTAAACACGCTAGCCCCTGCTCACACCGCGCCGGCGATGATGACGCGTACCGGAGTGGGGTTGAAGCCATTGCACGGGTTGTTGATCTGTGGGCAGTTGGAGATGACAGCGACGATATCCATCTGTGCCTGCAGGTCCACAAACAGCCCTGGCGCCGAGATGCCGTCGACGATGCCCAGCGCGCCGTCGGCCTCCACCGGCACGTTCATGAACCAGTTGATGTTGGAGACCATGTCGCGCTTGCCCAGGCCGTGATGGCTGTTGGCAAAAAGAAAGTTCTCCACGCAGGCATGCTGGGACTTGGTATGAAAGCCGTAGCGCAGGGTATTGCTCTCGCAGCTGCAGGCGCCGCCGATGGTGTCGTGGTAGGCCACCGCCGTTGCGGTGACGCGCGCCATGGGCGTGCCTTCATTGGAAAGCAGCACGCTGCCGGCGCGCAGGAAAATGTTGCCCTGCGCGGCGATGGTGTCCTGCGCGCTGTAGCGCTCGGCATCGTCGCCCAGGCGATACATCAGGAAATCAACGGCCTGGTTGCCTTCGAGGTCGATGATGCGCAGGGTCTGACCCTTGCGCACGATGTGATCCCAGGGAGCCCGCGCCGGGATAACCTCGTCGAGGCTGACCGGTCCGCTGAGCGTGGGCATGGTGACGGCTGGCATGGAGGGTCTCCTGGGGCGCGGTTCAGCGCTGGAAATATTCGTCGACGTTGAGGAAGGCTCGCTGCGCCTCCGGGCTGGCATTGCGCAGCGGATCGTCCGGCGGCGTCACCGGGCCGCGCCACGCGCTCGCGCGCAGGTCCGAGACGCTGTAGGCGGGCCGCGGGTCGCGCGGGTGCGGGCAATTGGCCACGACCACGATGATGTTCATCTCCGCGCGCAAGGTGATCGCCCGCCCCGGCGCGAAAGGTCCCAGCTCCAGTCCCGTTTCGCCTTCCGGGCCGATGCGCACGCCCTTGAACCAGGTGATACAGGGGTGGATGTCGCGCCGTCCCAGACCGAATTTGGCGGTGGCCAGCAGGAACCGGTCGCGTGCGTTCGGGTGCGGGCCGAAATTGTCGCCGGATCCGTAGCGGGCGGCGTTGCTGCTCGCATTGGAGGCGCCGCAGAAAGTGTCGTGGGTACCGGCGCCGTCCTCGATCAGCGTCAAGAGGACACGCCCCATGTCCGAGAGCAGCATGCTGCCCGGCGCCAAATAGGCGTTCCACTGCACCTTTACCGTGTCGGCGATGTTGAGACGCTCGACGGGCCGCTCGGCGTTGAATACCAGCATCGCGGCGCAGGCATCGCCGTGGATATCCTCGAGCCGCAGGCGCGCGCCGCGCCCGAGTTCCCGGGCCGAATAGCCGCCGGCAGCGATCGTTTCCTCCCACAGCATGGTGGCGGCAGTGGCGCCGGCGGGCGGCGCGGCCACGCTGCCCGCTGGCACCGTGGGCATGGCCGCTACACGGATGCTGCCCATGGCGCGGGCATGTGCGCGTGCGCCCTTGGGGTCGGCGGTGCTCGAAGCGGTCATGTTTTTTCCTTGGCGGCACGGTGCCGCACAGTAGTGGACGACTTTGCGGTGGGCGCGGCAGCCCGGGGCCCGGCGGCTGCGGCGTTGCGTCGCGGCTGCGGCGCTGCGTGGCTGGCCGGCACCGGCTTGCGGGCCCGGGCGTGCAGCGGCGGCAGGAGGGCCGTAGTGGTTACCAGCTTTGTCTGCAAAACGCCACGTACCTTGCGCAGGCCATCGCACAACTGCAGAAGGCGCCGCGCCGGTCCCTGTACCAGCAGCACTTCCAGGGATTGATCGCCCTCGAGAAACACGTGCTGCGAAGAAATGACTTCCTTGAAATATGCTGACTGGGCACGGGCCAGCGCTTCGCGTACCCGTCCACCGGCGGCTTGATAGATCAACGTGATGGTGCCGGCGAGGGGCGCGGTGCCCTGCGCCTGCACCTGGCCGGCCAATTCGTGCCGGATCAGCTCGGCGATCAACTGTGAACGGTTGGACAGGGCACGCGCGCCCACCATGGCGTCGAGCTGAGTGAGCAGCGCGCCGGGCAGGCTGATGCTCAGGCGGGCAAGTGGCACGTGCGGATCGGCGTGGGACATGCGGAAACCTTGCGGAACTTTTTGGGGCTGCTGGCACGCCAGACGCGGCGCCAGGATGAGGCCGCACGGTTGCCGTTACTGCAAGCAAATCGCGTGCCGGGCTCAGGCCGGCGCGGTTACGTCACCGCGCCGGCAAACAGGGTCCGATATTCCGCGTCAGTATTACGAATCGGATTTTTCGTAATACCGCAGCCTTGTCCTCGTGCTTGTGCGCGCGCCTGCGCATCGGGATGCGGATCGGGCGCAGGGGCTGTGCCCGGTCCCCGGCGCATCTTGGTGCAATTGCGCGCCGGGACGCCCGGTTGCCGACCCACGGGCGGGAATGGCGCACCGGACGGGTGCGCCGGCAGGCGCAATCGGATCGGTATTGCCGGGCCTTACGCCCGTTGCACCGGGTGATCGCCGGTTTGCCAGGGTGCTGCGCTGCCCGAAGGCGCCGGCTTGAAATAGCCCATGTCGCGGTGGAACATCAGGAATACACCCACGCCGACGATGGCACAAAACACCAGCGGGAAGACCAGCGCCGCGATGGCCCACACATGGCGGTCCTCCGAGCGACCGTCAACCATGCGCAGTTCGCGCTGCGGCGCATCGGTCGGGCTGGACGGCCGCGCGCTGTTGCTTTCAACGGCCCCGACGCCGCCCAGCGTGCCGCCGCCCTGACTGCCATGGACCTCGGAATTCATGCGGCTTCCCCTCAACCCGGTCGCGGCACAGGGTGCCCGGGGGGCTGCGCCGGTTGCTTTTGTGATTACCGGTGGGCAGGGATATGCTCACCGCTGGACTTCCGGACGGAAAAACGGACCGGTAGCCGCAGCCGCCATACTAGGCCTCGCCACCGGCTGAAAACCATAATAGCGCCATGCCCCCATGAGCCTGCTGCCGACCCGAATCAATCCGCGCTCCGACGCGTATGCAGCCAACGCCGCCGCCATGCGGGC
>CAIQGU010000053.1 GCA_903871435.1 uncultured Burkholderiales bacterium
CGGGCCGTGCGGCGACTGGCATGAGCGGCTCAAAGCCGATTTCTCCCGCCCCATGGCGCCCGCGTTCCACGGCGCCTACCCGCGGTCCTGCGGCGAGAAGACCTGGTATCTGAGCCCGCTGGCGCCGGACGCCTATGCACTGGCGTCGTTCCGTGCGCTGTGGCACGCGGCGGGCGGCAGCCTGCACGGCACGGTACGTGAGGGCACGGCGGGACCCGATGCGCAAGTGCTGGTCGACCTGGAGTCGCCCCCCCTGGCCGACGTCATTCGCGACATGAACAAGAACAGCAACAATGTGATGGCGCGCCAGTTGTTTCTCACGCTGGGCTCGGCGGGAAATGCGGCGGCGAGTACTGCCGCAAGCGCCGGCAAAACGGCGGACAGTGGGGACGCCGGTGCCGACGCGCCGGGCTTTGCCCGGTCCACGCGTGTCGTACTGGACTGGCTGCGGCAGCGGGACCTGGCGATGCCCGAGCTGGTGCTGGATAACGGCTCGGGGCTGTCGCGCAAGGAACGGATCTGCGCCAATAGCCTGGCACGGCTGCTGGGCGCCGCCTGGAACAGCAATCTCATGCCCTATTTTCTTGCGTCGCTACCGCTGGCGGGCGTGGACGGCACGATGCGCGAACGGCGTGGTGCGACGGGCTCGGCCTATATCAAGACGGGTACGCTGGCAGATGTACGCGCTCTGGCGGGGTATGTTTTTGCGGCGAGCGGGCGGCGTTACGCGGTGGTGGCCGTTATCAATGATCCGCACGCGGAGGCTGCGCAAGCGGCGCACGATGCTTTTTTACAGTGGGTGTTTGAGCAAGGGTGAGGAAGGGGCAGTAGCAGCACGCTCCCTGATAGCCCGCGCCGAATACGGCGCGGTCGCTCCGGTGGTGCGAAGCGAGGCCTCGCGAAGCCCCACCTGCGCCCCCAGCCCTCTCCCGGAGGGAGAGGGAAAAAGCGGGGCGGATTCAGATACTCGCGAAGGCATCCTCCGCTGCGCGGATGGCTTCGTTCATGACGGCTTCGTCGTGCTGGATCGAAACGAAGCCGGCCTCGAAGGCCGAGGGGGCCAGGTAGACCCCGCGGTCGAGCATGGCGTGGAAGAACCGGTTGAAGCCCTCCTTGTCGCAGGCCATCACCTCGGCAAAGCTGGTGGGCACGCGCTGCGCGCCGTACAGGCCGAACATGGAGCCGACACTGTCGGCGATGAAGACATGGCCGTGGCGAGCGGCGGCCTGTGCCAGGCCCTGGGCCAGCTGGGTGGTGCGCGCGCCCAGCCGGTCGTAGAAGCCGGGCTCCTCGATGAGGCCCAGCGTGGTGCGGCCGCAGGCCACCGCCACGGGGTTACCCGACAGGGTGCCCGCCTGGTACACGGGTCCCAGCGGGGCCAGTTGCGCCATGACGTCGCGACGCCCGCCAAAGGCGGCCAGCGGCATGCCGCCGCCGATGACCTTGCCCAGGGTGGTGAGGTCCGGGACGATGCCGTACAGGGACTGGGCGCCGCCAAGCGCCACACGAAAGCCGGTCATGACCTCATCGAAAATCAGCAGCGCGCCGTGTTGCGTGCAAAGGCGGCGCATCGCCTGCAGGAATTCACTTCTGGCGCGCACGAGATTCATGTTGCCCGCAACCGGCTCGACGATCACGCAGGCGATCTCGCCGCCGATGCGCGCGAAGGTGTCCTCGATCTGCTGGGTGTCGTTGTAGTCGAGGACGAGGGTGTGCTGCGTCGTTTCGGGCGGCACGCCGGCCGAACTGGGATTGCCGAAGGTCAGCAGGCCCGAGCCCGCCTTGACCAACAGGCTGTCGGCATGGCCGTGGTAGCAACCTTCGAACTTGATGAACTTGGAGCGGCCGGTGAATCCGCGTGCCAGGCGGATGGCGCTCATGGTGGCCTCGGTGCCGGAGGAGACCAGGCGAACCTGCTCGATCGACGGGAGCATGCGCACGAGACGCTCGGCAAAATCGACCTCGGCCTCGGTCGGGGCACCGAACGAGAGCCCATCGCGGGCGGCCTGGGCTACCGCATCGAGCACGGCGGGGTGCGCGTGGCCGACGATCATGGGTCCCCAGGAGCCCACGAGGTCGATGTACTTGCGGCCATCGGCGTCCCATATATACGGGCCCTGGCCGCGGGCAATGAACCGTGGCGTGCCGCCGACCGAGCGGAACGCCCGTACCGGCGAATTGACGCCACCGGGTATGGATGCCTGCGCGCGGGCAAACAGCGCCTCATTGCGCGCCCCGGCACTGCCGGTGGCGCCCGCCGGGTTGGCGGTTCCTGCCGCTGGGGATTTGGCCTTGCCGATGTCCGTCATGTTCCTGTCCTGTGCTGTGCTGACCTACGCTTGCGCAAAGTCGCGCAATTGCTCTCCAAAGCCTTGATTCGCTACTGAATTTGATAGTCGCGGTTGCGACCGTCCGAGCCGCGACAGGCTATCATCACAAACGCAGTATGGTAACGAAACTGGTTACAAAACCTCACGGGCCTCGGGAACATGACGACATCGGTAGCAACGCGCACCTGGATGTGCTTGATTTGCGGATGGATTTACGACGAGGCTGCCGGCCTGCCCGCTGAAGGTATCGCCGCGGGCACGCGCTGGGAAGATGTTCCGCCGAACTGGGTCTGCCCGGAATGCGGCGCGCGCAAGGAAGACTTTGAACTGATAGAAGTCTGAGCCGGCCCAGGGAGCCTGATCGATGGCAGCGCAAATGGAAACCACCGAGATTCGCGGCAAGAAGGTCATGGTGATCGATGATTCGAACACCATACGCCGCAGCGCCGAGATCTTTCTCACCCAGGCGGGTTGCCAGGTCATCCTGGCGCAGAACGGTTTCGAGGCGCTCTCCAAGGTGCACGATCACCAGCCCAGCATCATTTTCTGCGACATCCTGATGCCGCGGCTCGACGGCTACCAGACCTGCGCGCTCATCAAGCGCAGCCCGCGGTTTCACGATACGCCCATCGTCATGCTCTCCTCCAAGGACGGTCTTTTTGATCGCGCCCGGGGCCGCATGGTCGGATCGGTGGAATACCTCACCAAGCC
>CAIQGU010000054.1 GCA_903871435.1 uncultured Burkholderiales bacterium
CACGGGCGCAGCCATTGCGTCCTGCACGCCCCCCCGCGTACTTTGACAACGGAATATTCCATGAGCGCCTACCCGCACAACCTTCGTCACCACGCCCGCGGCATCACCCTGATCGAAGTGCTGGTCACCATGGTGTTGCTGGGCGTTGGCCTGCTGGGCCTGGCCGGCCTGCAGCTGCGCGGCATGCAGGTGAACCAGGGTTCCACGTTCCGCTCGCAGGCCGCCATGCTGGCCGAAGACATGGCCGACCGCATGCGCGCCGACGCTGCTACCGCCGCCGCGCACGGCTACGACGCAAATTGGCAGGCCGGCCAGCCGGCGCCTGCCGGCGTGGCCCCATCCGCCGCTTTGCTCACAACAGACTGGCTCTATCGCCTGGGCAGCTTGCCAGCGGGCTGCGCCGTGGTCGACACCACCACATCTGCGCCCGCCACCGCGACATCGCCCCCACCCACCAAGATCACCATCACCTGGGACGACACGCGCGCCGTCCGCTCCGCCAACCCCCTGCTGCCGGTGGCCGCCGGTGCGCCCTGCACCGCCGGCGCGGGCACGGGCAACGGCTCTTATGTGTTGATGACGGAATAGCCCAGGCGCAACCCGCATGCACCGCCCACTTTCCCAACGCCGCCCACCCACGCGCCGCCAGCGCGGGCTGACCCTGATCGAGCTCATGATCAGCATCACCATCGGCTTGTTCATGGTGGGCGCCATCGGCTACCTGTACCTCACCTCGCGGGGCGCGTATCGCAGCAATGCGGCGCTGTCGCGGGTCCAGGAGGACGGGCGCTTCGGGCTCGACACGCTCATGCACGATGCGCGGGCCGTTGGCGATATCGGCTGCAATGCGGCCGCCACCGTGCATGGCGCCGGCGTACTGGCGCTGCCGGGCGATGCGGTGTCCGGGCAGCGCGTCTTCTCCGGTCCCGCTACCGAACTCTATGGCGTGGATGCCTCGGGCTACCAATTCTCCGGCGCCACTTCCAACTTCGTGGCGCCCACCGGTGCGGTGCCCCCTGCGCCCCCCTGGATTGCCGGCGACGTGGTTCAGATGGTCATTCCCACCAGCAAGCCGGTGGCGATCACGGCTGATGTCACCGCAACCGCGGCCGCCCTGGCCGACAACACCGCGCTGCTGCGCCAGGGCGATGTGCTGCTCCTTGCCAACTGCGTCAATGCGGCCTTGGCCACCGTAACCACCACGCCCGTCGGCACCGGCCCGGTGACGGTGCAAATCAACGCCAACCCGCTGCCGCCCGCAGCCGTGCCGCAGCTCACGGTGGCCACGCACGCATCCGCCCAGCGGGTGGATGCCGTTACCTACTACGTGGGGCAGTTTCCGGGCCGGCCCTGGCCCGCCCTTTATCGGTATTCGGCCACTTACAACACCGCCGAAGAGGTGGTCGACCACGTCGAAAACATGAGTGTGCTGTACGGCGTGGGCACGGCCGCGCCGGTTCCCGCCGCCACCATTACGGCGAACGGCCAATGGGACAAGGTCACCAGCGTGCGCGTCTCGCTGCAGGTATTGGGCGATGAATACAGCACCGCCGCCAGCACGACCGCGGGATTCACATCGGTAAGCCTGGTGCCGGGCGTCGCCTACTCCGCCCCAGACTCCCGCATGCGTCAGGTTTTTACGGCCACCGCCGCCGTTCGTAACCGGCTTCCCTGAGGAATTGTCCGCCATGCATCCCTGCCCAACATCCCTGCGCCGGCTGGCGCCCAACACCCATCGCCAGCAGGGCATCGCCCTTATCGTTGGCCTGGTGATCCTGGTCATCCTGGCGCTGCTGGGAACCACCGCGTATTCCGTGGCCACTCAGGAAGAACGCATGGCCGGCAATGCACGCGACCACGCGCGCGCCTTCCAGGCCGCCGAATCCGCGCTGCGCGAGTGCGAGCGGCAGGTGCTGACCGGCCCGGTATTCCAGCCGCTGGCCTCGGCGCCCCCCGGGGTGGGCATGCTGGCCGCGCCCACCAACGGCCAGTGGACCGGCGACAGCCCGGTCTCCAACTGGCAACCCTATGCCCTGACGCTGAAGACCTTCAACGGCGATGCGCCGGTCAAGCCCATCTGCATCGCCGAAGATTTTGAAAAGGGCGCCAAGCTCGACCCTAGCACCACCAAGAAACTCATCCCGCACACGGCGCGCGTAACCGCCCTGGGCTATGGCATCACCACCGGCGCAAGCGTCACCCTGGTTTCCTATGTCAGCTATTTCACGACCAACTGAAGCGCCGTCGCGCACGGCGTCGGGCGCAGCAGCGCCCGCGCCTGGATGCGCGGACACCAGGAGTATTCCAATGAAACACCCCATCCTGCGCCGCAGCGCGCAGTGTGCTGCAGCGCTGCTTCTGGCGGCTGCGGCCGTACCCGCGCTGGCGCAGTTTGCGCTGTCGCCGGTACCGCCCCTCGTGTCGGCGCCGCCCCCCACCAACCTCGTGCTCACCATCGACGACTCGGGCAGCATGACCAGTGCGTTCGTGCCCGATTTCCTCGGTAACCAGGACGCTTTTTTCGCCTTCACCTCCAGTGACTACAACCGGCTGTACTACAACCCCAATATTGCCTATGGCATACCGCCCAACGCGGCCGGCTTGCAGGCCTCCTATCCGAGCGCAGCCACCAGTTTCACGGCGGCCTATGTCGATGGCTTCAATCCCGCGCCTGGAACCGTCGTCGATCTCTCGGCGGCCTACAAGGCCACGCTGAAGTCCACGCCGGGATCCAGCGCCGACACGTTCGTGAGCCGCGCGGCCGCGCTTGGTGAGCCCGCGTACTACTACACCTACACGGGCGGTACCGGTTGCACGCCGCCCATCCCGTGGCAGAGTCCGCCCGGCGACACCTGTTTCACCAAAACCGTGGTCTCGGCCACCTCGGGACCCAAGACCGCGTCGCTGGCCGCGGGCTGGGACGAGCGGCAAAACTTTGCCACCTGGTACTCGTTCTATCGCACGCGCCACCTGGCCATTGCCTCGTCGGCGGCGATTGCCATGTCGGATCCGGGGCTGGCCTCGACGCGCGTGGCGTGGCAGGCGCTCAACACCTGCAACAGCTTTACCAACACCACGGCCAGCTGCAGCGGCTACTCGGGCTCAGCGGTGGACAACCGCTTGCGCACCTTCGTCGACGTGTCGGCCAATTCGCACCACCGATCCGACTTTTTCTCCTGGCTGTTCCGAGTCCCGGCGTCGTCCACAACGCCCACCCGGCTTGCCTGGAATCGCGCGGGTGAGTATTTCAGCACGAGTGGGCCCGACAGCCCCTACGGTCTTGATCCCAACAACGGCTCCACATCCACCACCGAATTGGCCTGTGTGAACAATTTCCAGATCACCATGACTGACGGGCAGTGGAACACCTTCGACGAGGGTAGTGCAGGAACCTTCTGCGGCACGGGCACCTGTGGCAATGAA
>CAIQGU010000055.1 GCA_903871435.1 uncultured Burkholderiales bacterium
AGACGCTGTTCCCGGACGCAGACGCCGTGCAGGAACTCGTGGCGCGCAATGGCATCAATGGATTTCGCGACTCCGTGGACAACCGCAAGGCCTGCTGCGCCGTGCGCAAGCTCGAGCCACTGGCGCGCGGCCTGTCCGGCAAACGGGCCTGGGTCACCGGGCTGCGCGCCCAGCAGTCGGCGGCGCGGGCGCAGCTGGCGCCGCGCGAGATGGATACGCAGCGCGGCATCGAGAAATTCAACCCGCTGCACGACTGGAGCGAGTCCCAGGTCTGGGAGTATCTGCGCACGCTGGGCGTGCCCTATAACGCACTGCACGACCGTTTCTACCCCAGCATCGGCTGCGCACCCTGCACGCGTGCCGTGGCGGTGGGCGAGGACATCCGCGCGGGCCGCTGGTGGTGGGAAAACGCCGATGCCAAGGAATGCGGCCTCCACCCGGGTGGTGTTGCGGTGATACCGCTGCGGGTGACGGCATGAGCGGGCCGGGCGTCACGGGGCACGTCGACAACACGCTGCTCCCGGCGCACATCCGCACGCACCTGGACTGGCTCGAATCCGAGGCCATCCATATCCTGCGCGAAGTCGCCGGCCAGTGCGCCCACCCTGCCCTGCTTTTCTCCGGCGGCAAGGATTCCATCGTCCTGCTGCACCTGGCGGTCAAGGCCTTTCGTCCAGCGCGCTTTCCGTTTCCGCTGCTGCATGTCGACACCGGGCACAATTTCCCCGAGGTCATCGAGTTTCGCGACCGGCGCGTGGCCGAACTGGGCGAACGGCTGATCGTGCGCACCATCGATGAATCCATCGCCCGGGGCCGGGTGGTGCTGCGCACGCCCGACGAATCGCGCAACAAGCACCAGTCGGTGACGCTCCTCGACGCCATCACGGAATTCGGCTTCGACGCCTGCATAGGCGGCGCGCGGCGCGACGAAGAGAAGGCGCGGGCCAAGGAACGCGTCTTCAGCTTCCGCGACAGCTGGGGGCAATGGGATCCGAAGAACCAGCGGCCGGAACTGTGGAACCTCTATAACGCGCGCGTTGCTGCTGGCGAGAACATGCGCGTGTTTCCCATCAGCAACTGGACCGAGACGGACGTTTGGCAGTACATCGGTCGCGAGCGACTGGAAGTTCCCAGCCTGTATTACGCCCATGAACGCCCGGTCGTGCGGCGCAACGGCACGCTGATGCCGGTAACCGAGCTCACGCCCCCGCGCAGCGGCGAGGAAGTGGAAAGCGTCAGCGTGCGGTTTCGCACGGTGGGCGACATTACCTGCACCTGCCCGGTGGAGTCCACCGCCGCCGATTACGACCAGATCATCCTGGAGACCGCCGGCGCAACGCTGACCGAGCGCGGTGCCACGCGGATGGACGACCAGACCTCGGAAGCCTCCATGGAACAGCGCAAGCGCGAAGGGTACTTCTGACATGACGCTCCTGCGCGCAATGGACAGAACCGTGATGGACGAACGTGTAGCCGCCGGAACGGACCTCGGCGTGCTGCGCTTTCTCACCTGCGGCAGCGTGGACGACGGCAAGAGCACGCTCATCGGCCGGCTGCTGTTCGACACCAAGACCCTGCTCACCGACACCCTGGCAAACCTGGAGCGCAATGCCCAGCGGCGCGGCCTGTCGGCCATGGACCTGTCCCTGCTGACGGACGGGCTGGTGGCCGAGCGCGAGCAGGGCATCACCATCGACGTAGCCTACCGCTACTTCGCCACGGCGCGGCGCAAGTTCATCATCGCCGACAGCCCGGGCCACGTGCAGTACACACGCAACATGTTCACCGCGGCCTCGACGGCCGATGCGGCCGTGTTGCTGGTGGACGCCCGCAAGGGCCTGCTGCCCCAGACGCGCCGCCACGCCACCATCGCCTGCCTGCTGGGCGTGCGCAACCTGGTGGTTGCGGTGAACAAGATGGACCAGGTCGATTACGACGCGGCGCGCTTCGCCGAGATTTCCACCGAGTTCCGGGCCTGGCTGGATCGGCAACCGGATTTGCGCGTGGCCGTCGATTTTCTGCCGCTCTCCGCCCTGGAGGGCGCGAATGTGGTGGACCGGGATCCGCGCCTGGCGTGGTTTGACGGGCCGACGCTCATCGAACTGCTCGAACGTCTGCCGGCCAACGAGTCGGATGTGGCGGCGCCGCTGCGCCTGCCGGTGCAGTGGGTATGCCGCCCCGAACAGTCGGATTTCCGCGGCTATGCGGGGCGCATCGAGTCGGGGAGCGTAGCGGTGGGCGACGAGATCGTGGTGTTTCCGTCCGGCGCCCGATCGCGCGTGGCCAGCCTGGCCATTGGCCCGCAGTCGCGCCAGCGCGCCGTCGTCGGTGAATCGGTCATGCTCACGCTGGCTGACGAAGTCGATATTTCGCGGGGCGATCTGCTGGCCAACCCCGAACACTCGCCGCCGGTGCCTGTATCGCGCGTGGAAGCCACGGTGTGCTGGCTGAACCAGACACCCTTGGAGCCGCGGCGCGAGTACCTGCTGCGGCAGGCCACGCGCGAAACCCGCGTGCGCGTCGCCGCCGTGGCGGCGCGCCTGGACATCGAGAACCTGCAATGGCACAGCGGCGATGCCACTGCAGCCGTCCAGGCCAATGACATCGTCCGGCTGCAACTGGGTACCCAGAACCCCATCGCCGCCGATCGCTACGAAGCCTTTCGCGCCATCGGCAGCTTCATCCTGGTAGACCCGGTGAGCAACAACACCATTGCCGCCGGCGTGCTGGAGTAAGCGGGCAAGCTGGGACAGGCAATCCGGCAATGCACGACCTCAGCCCATGACCTAAAATATGCGGCAACGGGCGGTAGCCTGCGGTCGTTCCTGCGGCCGCGGGTCAAACGCCACCCGTCCAGGAAGACCGGATGAAGCCGCTGCGCAATCCCGAACGAGAAGTCCTGCACTTTCGCGAAAGGCTGGTAACGGCCTCGGTCGTGGTGGCGCTGGGATTTGCCGTGCTGTGCCTGCGCTTTGGCTGGCTGCAGGTGGTGCGCCACGGGGAATTCCAGGCGCGCGCCGAGCAAAACCGCATCGCCCAGGTGCCGGTCACGGCCAATCGCGGCCTGATCAAGGACCGCAACGGCATCATCATCGCCAAGAACTATTCGGCCTACACGCTGGAGATCGAACCCGCCAAGGTGGACAACCTCGATGCCACCATCGACGAGCTGGCTACCGTGGTGGAAATCCAGCCCAAGGAGCGGCGGCGCTTTCACAAGACGCTCGACGATTTCAAGCACCTCGACTCCGTGCCGATCCGCACGCGCCTCACCGACGAGGAGGTGGCACGGTTCACCGCGCAGCGGTTTCGCTTTCCGGGCGTTGAACTGCGCGCGCGGCTGTTCCGCCAGTACCCGCTGGGCGAGACGGCCTCGCACTTGCTGGGCTACATCGGCCGGGTCAGCACGAAGGACGAGGAGCGGATCGATCATTTCGCGCAACCTGCCAACTACAACGGCACGGATTACATCGGCAAGATCGGCGTGGAATCGAGCTACGAAGAACAGCTCCACGGCACCACCGGCTTCGAACAGGTCGAGATCACCGCCGGCGGGCACCCGGTGCGCACCCTGGCGCGCACGCCCTCGGTGCCGGGCAACAATCTCATCCTGTCGGTGGACATCAAGCTGCAGCAGATCGTCGAACGCGCCTTTGGCGACCGGCGCGGCGCGCTCATCGCCATCGAACCCTCCACCGGCGACATCCTTGCCTTCGTCTCCAAGCCAACCTTCGATCCCAACCTCTTCGTCGAGGGCATAGACCCCGTCAACTGGGACGCCCTCAATGGTTCCATCGACAAGCCGCTGCTCAACCGCGCGCTGCGCGGCACCTACCCCATTGGCTCCACCTACAAGCCCTTCCTGGCCCTGGCGGCACTCGAACTGGGCAAACGTCGGCCCGACAGCATCACCTACGACCCTGGCTTCTGGTCCTACGGCGGCCACCTGTTCCGCGAGGGCGGTCCCAAGGGCGGTCACGGAGCGGTCGACCTGCGCAAGTCCATCGTCGTCTCGAGCGATGTGTATTACTACGTGCTGGCTAACGACCTGGGCGTGGACGCCATCCACGACTTCATGCAGCCCTTCGGCTTCGGCGAAATGACCGGTATCGACATGGAGGGGGAGCTGTCCGGCGTGCTGCCCTCCAGCGAGTGGAACGAACGGCGCTTCCACCAGAAGTGGTTCGGTGGCGAGACTATTTCCATCGGTATCGGCCAGGGCAAGAACGCGTTCACGCTGCTGCAGCTGGCCCACGCAACGGCAACGCTTGCCAATAACGGCGTGATCATGAAACCGCACCTCGTCAAGGCCATCGAGGATGCGGTGACGGGCACGCGCACGCTCACGGTCAGTTCGGAGTCCGGCCGTATCGGCCTGCGCCCGGACAACCTCGCCCTGGTGCGCTCGGCCATGGTGGGCGTGACGACAGAAACCAGCGGCACGGCATACGCGGCCTTCAAGGGCGCACCCTACGAGACGGCCGGCAAGACCGGCACCGCGCAGGTGGTGGGCATAGGCCAGAATGAAAAATACAACGAGCACACGATCGAGGAGCGCCACCGCGACCATTCACTGTTCATCGCCTTCGCGCCGGCCGAGCCGGGCGCGCAACCGCGCATCGCCATTGCGCTGCTGGTGGAAAACGGCGGCTGGGGAGCGCTGGCAGCGGCACCCATCGCGCGCGCCGTGATGGATTACTACCTCACCGGCAAGGAGCCGGCCGCCGTGAACCTCAAGAGCTCGGACCCGGGGAACTGATCATGAGCGCAGCCACGGGCCTTCGATTCCGACTGGTCAGCTTTGGCCGATCGCTGGACCCGACGCTGCTTGCGGTGTTGGGCGCACTGACCCTCGTAGGGCTCATAACGCTCTATTCCGCGGCGTCGGATCACCCCGGTAACTTCGGCAGCCAGCTGCGCAATTTTGCATTCGCCGCGACCATCATGCTGGTCTTCGCCGGCTTTTCGCCCGGAGTGCTCAAGCGCGTTGCCGTGCCGGTATATGCGTTTGGGCTTGCCGCATTGCTCGCCGTGCTGGTGGCCGGGGTGTCGGTCAAGGGTGCGCAGCGCTGGCTCGACATCGGCTTCACGCGCGTGCAGCCGGCCGAGATCATGAAACTGGGTGTACCCCTGATGCTGGCCTGGTACTTCGACCGGCGGGCCGGAACCCTGCGGTCCCTCGATTTCCTGCTGGCTTTCCTCATCGTGCTGCTGCCGGTGGGGCTCATCGCCCGCCAACCCGATCTTGGCACGGCGCTGCTCGTACTCGCCGCCGGTTTCTTCGTCATTTTTTTTGCCGGTCTGCCCTGGCGCTGGCTGGTGGGCATGGGCGCCACCGGGTTGGCGGCGCTTCCGGTGGTCTGGACCTTGATGCACGACTACCAGCGCAACCGCATCCTCACCCTGCTCGACCCGATGTCCGATCCGCTGGGCAAGGGTTTTCACACACTGCAATCGATGATCGCCATCGGTTCGGGCGGTGTATTCGGCAAGGGCTGGATGCAAGGCACGCAGACTCATCTGGAATTCATTCCCGAGCGCACCACCGATTTTATTTTCGCGGTGTATTCCGAGGAATTCGGCCTGGTGGGTAACCTCGTGTTGACCTTGCTCTTCTTCGTGCTGGTGGCGCGGGCCCTGGCGATCGCGGGCAATGCGGCCACGCCGTTTTCGCGCCTGCTGGCAGCGGCCATCGGCATGATCCTGTTCACGTACGCCTTCGTGAACATGGCAATGGTCAGCGGCATACTGCCCGTGGTGGGCGTGCCCTTGCCGCTCATCAGTTACGGCGGCACGGCGCTCGTGACGATCGGCATGGCCTGCGGCATGCTGATGACCATACAGCGCCACCGCAAGCTGGTGCAAAGCTGAAGGGCGCGCCGCATGCATCACCCACTGCCTGCGGTGCGCCCCTCACGCCTTTCGGTGGCCGGCCAACGCCTCTTGCTGCTGGCCTGTCTTGCGCTGGGGGCTTGTGCCTCGCGCCCGGGTCATTTCTACCAGGATGACGGCCCACCCGAGCACCCGCCCGCCGGCCTGGCGCAACTGCCCGATGCGATGCCCCGGATCGAACCCCTGAACCTTCGGGCCAATCGACCGTACCAGGCCCTGGGCCGCAGCTACTCACCCGACACCAGCGATGCGCCCTTCGAGCAGCGCGGGGTGGCGTCCTGGTATGGCCGCCAGTACCACGGCAACCCCACCGCGAGCGGTGAACCCTACGACATGTATGCCATGTCGGCAGCGCACCCCACTTTGCCCATTCCCAGCTACGCGCGCGTCACGCGCGTGAGCGATGGGCGCAGCGTGGTCGTGCGCATCAACGATCGCGGCCCCTTCCTGCAGGACCGCATCATCGACCTTTCCTATGCCGCCGCCGCCCGGCTGGGCATCGTGGGGCCGGGCAGTGCAGAGGTTCTTGTGCACAAGATAACCGCCCACGATATCGCCGCTGGATCCACCGGCGCGGGAACACCGCCGGCAGCGGCGCCTGTCGCTGTTACGGTGCCGGTCCCGCAGCCCGCCCCGGTGATGGTTCGAGTCCCTGCTCCGGTACCTGTTCCCACTCCGGTAACCGCTCCGGTATCCGTTCCCGCTGCAGCAGCGGCTCCGG
>CAIQGU010000056.1 GCA_903871435.1 uncultured Burkholderiales bacterium
CGGCGTGCAATTGGGGACGCATGGAAAGGGGCGTAACGGGGGCCCGGCAGCGGTGGATTCTTCAGCCAGATGCGACGGGCGGCACCCGGCAGTTGGTGCGGGCCGCGCAAATATGACGCACGGCGGCAATGACGGGCTCCCGAGGCTCCGGTATTCTCACCGTATCTTCACAGCCGGGCGCGACCGCGCCCGACCGCAATGTCCGACCCTCATCCCGGGCGCACCCCCAGCGCCCATCGTCATCGCAGCCTCCTAGAGCGCCTGACTGCCTTCATCTTTCGCGAACCCGAGAACCGGGAGCAGTTGCTGGAACTTTTGTCGGAGGCGCACGGCCGCAATCTGCTCGATGCCGATGCGCTGTCCATGATCGAAGGCGTGCTGCAGGTTTCCGAGCTGCGCGCCCGCGACCTGATGATTCCGCGCGCGCAGATGGACGTCATCGACATCGATGAACCGGTACAGGCCTGGATGCCGCATGTGCTGGAAACCGGACACTCCCGATTTCCGGTGATCGAGGGCAGCCGCGATCATGTCATCGGCATCCTGCTGGCCAAGGATCTGCTGCGCTACTACAACGAACAGGAGCTCGACGCGCGCGCCATGCTGCGCCCGGCAGTGTTCATTCCGGAGTCCAAGCCGCTCAATGTGCTGCTGCGCGATTTCCGCGCCAACCGCAATCACATTGCGATGGTGGTGGATGAATACGGCGGCATCGCCGGCATGATCACCATCGAGGACGTACTCGAGCAGATCGTCGGTGACATCGACGACGAATACGACTTCGATGAACAGGACGAAAACATCATCGCCGAAGCCGATGGCAGCTTCCGCGTGAAGGCGCTCACGGAGATCGAGCAATTCAACGCCAGTTTCGGCACGCGTTTCCCCGAGGAAGATTTCAACACTATCGGCGGCCTGGTCACCGACGCCTTCGGGCGCGTGCCACGGCGCGGCGATGCCATTGACATCGAGAACTTTCATTTCGAAGTGCTGCGCGCCGACGCGCGGCAGGCACAGCTTTTCCATATTTCCCGCATCGTGCCCGTAACAGCGCGCGAGTTCGCGGACGGGGAAGCCGACCAGCATGCCTGAGGCCGGCGGCACAGCGCCGGCAAACGCAGAGCCGATCGAACCGGGCTCGAGCACCGGTTCGCATCCAGATTTGTCCGCAGCCCCACCAGCAGAACCGCCTGCTGAGTCTTCTCGCGGGTCGCCGCAGGAATCGCTTGGCGGTGCGCGTTCTGAACTGGGTGCAGACGCGTCGCCTGACGTCCGGACCAGCGCACCGCCAGACCTATCGCCAGAACCATCGCAAGAATCATCGCCCGACGCATTGCCGGACGCTCCGCCGTACGACCGCAGGAATAGCCGCCCGGGTGTCGACACGGGCATCGTCTTCCCCACACGTCCGCGGATTCCCCGCCCCTGGCTGGGCCTGACGGTCTGCGCCCTCGCGGGGGTAGCGCACGCGCTCTCCTTTGCACCCCTTTCCCTGCCCTGGCTGGAGCTGATTGCATTGGCTGTGGTGCTGGGCTACGGGCTGCTGGCGCCCTATCCGCGCCGCGCTTTCCATCTGGGCTGGGCTTTTGGATTCGGCTGGCTGGGCGTGGGCCTGTCGTGGATCTACATAAGCCTGCATCACTACGGCGAGTTGTCGGCGCTGTTTGCGGCCGTCGCCACGGCCACGCTGGCGGGCGGCCTGGCACTGTTACCGGGGCTCGCGCTGGCGCTGGCCGCGGCTCTGGGCAAGGCCGCCAGCGCACGCCGCGCCCTGGCGATAGCGGCGGCGTGGACGCTGGCCGAATGGTTTCGAGGCGTGATCTTCACCGGCATGCCGTGGCTCGCCACGGGCTACGCCCATACCGACGGACCTCTGGCGGGCTATGCGCCGGTGCTGGGCGTCTACGGCGTGGGTGCCGTGGCCTGCCTGGTGGTGCTCTTTCCGCTGTGGGAGTGGCAGGCCATCCATCTGGGCCGGGCGGGGCGCCGCCTGGCCGCCGGCGCAGCAGCGGTTGTCGTACCCATGGCGCTGCTGGGTATAGGCCAGTATCTGCGCACCGTGCCGTGGTCTCACCCCGAAGGCGCGCCCATCCGCGTGCGTCTCGTCCAGGGCAATATCGCGCAGGACACGAAGTTCGGTGAAGGGGGCCTGCAAGAAGCCACGGGCCGCTACCTGCCGGCGCTGCACGCCGACGCCATGCGCAGCAGCACCGATCACGAATCGCACACCGGAACGCCGCCGCCGGACCTGATCGTGCTGCCGGAATCGGCGTTTCCGGTCCCCGTGAACGACCTGCCCGACGACATCCTCGGCGTCCTTGCCGATCCGCGGCAACGCGACGGAGCGGCGCTGATCTTCGGCGCTTTCGTGGTGGAACCGGGCCACCGCTACTTCAACAGTGCCATCGGGCTGGGTACCGACGGCGCAGAGCCGCAGCGCTACAGCAAGCGTCACCTGGTGCCCTTCGGCGAATTCATCCCCTTTGGTTTTCGCTGGTTTGTCGACCTGCTGCACATGCCAATAGGCGACCAGGAACGGGGCGAGCAATTCCAGGCACCGATGGTTCTGGCCGGGCAACGCATTGCCGTGAACATCTGCTTCGAGGATCTGTTTGGCGCCGAGATACTGGATGCCTGGCACGACCCGCAGCGCGCGCCCACGCTGCTGCTGAACCTGTCCAACCTGGGATGGTTCGACGATTCGATCGCGCTGCCCCAGCACCTGCAGATTTCCCGGATGCGCGCGCTGGAAACGGCGCGGCCGCTGGTGCGCGCAACCAACACCGGCATAACCGCCATCATCGACGCGCAGGGCAAGGTCACGGCGCAGCTCCCCACGCTAACCCAGGCGCTGCTCGATGGCAGCGTACAGGGCGCCAGCGGCAATACACCGTTCACCCGGTGGGGCAATAGCCCGATACTTTTGCTATCGGCGGCCGTACTGGTGAGTACCGCCTTGTGGCGGCGCCGCGGCAAATCGGCTGCTTGAGCGTTGCGTATCGCGACGGCGTCGCGGTCGCATCAGCGTCGCGTTGATGTCGCGTCGCCCGCGCGGCAAGAGCGCGTCACGTTCCCGGCCCCGCTGCGCCAGTACCGCGCATAAATTCCCTCGCCTTGCGCTGCAATACCCCCGCCAATTCGTCGATTGAAAAAACTTTAGGGTGAGAAGGGATGATTTTGTGCCCGCAAATCATCCCTTCCGCACGCCACGCGCCCATTACGCTTCCATACGAAGGCCGGACGTGACGGCGGGAGCAGGAGACATGGGCAAAATGGGCAGCGTCGAACAGTTTTTTCTTAGTGGCAATAGCTTGCCTGCAATGCCCGAGATCGCGCGTCAGCTCATCGCCAGCTTCGACGACGAGAACGTGGACCTGCACACCATTGTCAAGCTCACGTCGCAGGAACAATCGCTCGCGCTGAAGATCCTGCGGCTGGCCAACTCCGCCCGGTATGCCCGGTCGCGCACCGTCACCAGCCTGAATGACGCCGCCGGCATGCTGGGCATGGAACGCCTGCGCAATCTGGTGCTGGCCGCCTCCATCGCCGGCGCGTTCCCGCGCGTACAAGGTCTCGACCGCATTGCCTTCTGGAAACACGCTATCGCCACCGGCGGCTATGCCCGCTGGCTGGCACGCATCCTGGGGGTGGACGCCGACAGCGGCTACCTTGCCGGTTTCATGCTGCGCAGCGGCCAACTGCTGATGGCAGGCGTGCTGCCCGACGCCGTTGCCGCGGTCGAGGCCAGCAGCACGACGCCGGGCGTGCGCATGGCCCACGAGGAGCGGCTGCTGGGCGTCAGCCATGGCATGGTGACCGCCGAGCTGGCGCGCCGCTGGCAATTGCCGCCGCGTCTCATCGACGGTTTTGCCCATGCGGCCCGGCCGCTGGAGGCACGACCGTTCTCCCTGCTGGCGGCCCTGCTCAACATGGCCGCGGTGATGGCCGACTCGGGCGCCATGGACGTGCCCGCGAGCGAAGCCCTGCAGGAGGCCGAAGGCCCCCTGCTCGATCATCTGCGTCTGGATGTGCCCTGGCTACAGTCGACGGCACCCACGTTCGAGGAACTGACCGCGCCGGTCGACGAACTGATGTCGTAAGCGCCGGCACGCCGGCCGGCTGCGGATACTCCACAACCCCTGGGGGACTCGCGTTCCGGGACGGCCAAGTAGAATCACACTTGGGCCGCCATCAC
>CAIQGU010000057.1 GCA_903871435.1 uncultured Burkholderiales bacterium
CGGTTAGCGCCCCCGTGCAGGAGCGCAATGATCTTCCGTATCCCGATCTCCATCTGATTTCATAGGCTCATTCCCGATTTATCACAGCCTCAATCTAACGGTAGTCGCCGGTTCCTCTTCGTCCCCGAACATTGCCCACGGCTTGCCCGTGAGATCATGCCCTTGCAGTTCGTCACCGAAGGTTTCCCGGTCAGATGCTCGAACGCCTTGCGCGTTTCGCTGATCAGAATAGACCACCTAAAACGAAGGCACCCACGCTGAAGCCACCACGATCGCTGTAGTAGGTGAGTGCCGCGTCCGTCTTGACACCGGCTTGCTGGCGTCCGCCCGGCGTATGCCGGAAATCGGCGTAAAAGGCGTCTTCATAGTGCAGGCCGGCTTGTAACCGCAGGCGGCCTGCCGGCAGGGGAAAGTCGTGCAATGCGCGTAACGAGGCTGACCAGTCGGGTGCGTACTGCAACTGCAAGCCGTCGTAGTTGGCGGTGCCGTCCGGAAGTTCAAAACGGACATTACGCGCATGCAGATAACCAAGGCCCGCATCGATCCGATCGGCATGACCCGGCTTGTAGACGACGTCGAGCTGATTACCGGCAATGCGCACCTTCTGGGCATTGAAGGTCTGGTTGGAGTTGAGCACCGTGTTGTAGGACGAGGCAAACAGACCGCGGTAATCGTCGTAGAAGATCTCGTCGTTGACCTGCAGCCGGTCATCCAGGAAACGCGCCTTCATGCCCGTGCTGTAGGCGGTCAAGCGGGCGGGGTCGATGGCGTTGCTGGACACCGCTGTACTGGCATACGAATTGAACGTCCCCGGCTGGTAAGCGGTCTGCGTGGCCACATACAACAGCATGGTCGGTGAAACGTCGTAATCGAGGCCCAGCTTGTAGTCGGCATGCCGGAAGCTCCGGGCATACGAGAAGGGAGCCAGTCCCCCGGCCACGGCATAACGTCCCTGTCCGATCCGGTCGTCGAGACTGAAGCGGCCGCCCGCCACCGCATGCACGCGAGCGGCCAACGGGACCGTCACCTGTCCGAAGAGCGCCTCCCCCTCGATGCGATTGCGGTCGACAATACTTACCGGAAATCCCGTCTGTGGCGTGAAGCCCCCAAAGGTGAAGCTGCCGTTGCTGTCCAGGTGATAGGCGTAAAGGCCACCGATCCAGCTGCCCCATGCGTTGGCCGCAGCCGCCCGGAGTTCATTGGTGAACTGCCGGTAGTTATTGGTTTCGTTGCCGGGAAACGCGCCCAGCCAGTAGTCCGGTGCACTGGCCAGGTCCAGATAGGACGGAATCCAGGTCACGGTGACGCCGGCCGGCAGGCGCAGATCTGCCTGTCCCCCGATCATCACATTCGAATAGCTCTGCTGTTCGGCGCGCGGCGGGCCAAACGGCAAAGCGAGGCCATACGGCGCAGGAATGGCGTCGTTCCAGGCCGACGAATTGAGATAGGTATCGGGATCGAGTCGTCCGGTGAGCGGATTTACGCCCTTGACCACCAGATTGGGCGGATGGCCGCTCTTGGAGACGAGGGACGCCCACGCGTAGATATCCAGGCTTTTGGACGGCGCAAACAGGGCCGACAATCGCGCGGCCATGTCGTGTTGGGCATCGGCGCCCGAAGTCTGGTAGCCCGAATGCTCCTGGTAATCGACGGCAAGGCGGACGGCCGCTGCCGGCGCCAGGGGCAGGTTCTGCACGACGCTGGCATGAATCAGTCCGTAATTGCCGGCTTCAAACAATGCCGCGGTTTCGTATTCCATTACGGGGCGGCGGTAGTTGACGTTGACGGCACCGCCCAGCGTGCTGCGTCCATAGAGCGTGCCTTGCGGTCCGGGCAATACTTCCAGACTGTCGATGTCGTAGAGCGGCACGCTGGTGGCTTCCCGCGGAACGGTGACGCCATTGATATTGAAGCTGGTCGGCGACTCGATCTGCGGAAAATCCAGCGTGCTGCCCACGCCGCGAATATAGATTTCGGTAGCCAGGTTCTGCTGCTGGAAACGCACCGATGGCAGCAGATCCTGCACCGCGCGGATATCGGTTGCGCCAGCCGCCGCGAGCGCTTCTCCGCTGAAGACCGTTATGGCCGCCGGCGTGGCTTGCTCGGACTGTATCTGGCGGTTGGCCGTGACGATGACCACCGGCAGGGTGGAATCAGCCGGGAGCGGGTTGGCGTTTGAACTGTCTGCGCCATCACGCACGCCTGGCGTATCGACGAGCGACCGGGAAGATGGATCAGCGGCCGCGGGCAGCGCGACAACCGTCAAACCGATGGCGCATGCCAGAACCACCACGCCACCCGCAGGGGGCGGCAAGTCGCGCAGACGCAGCGTCATTGAACGCGCACGCGGATGAGTTCTTCGCCATCGGGGTCGATCACATGGACGGCGCAGGCAAGGCAGGGATCGAAGCTGTGGATCGTGCGCAGTATTTCGAGCGGCTGCTTGGGATCATGCAGCGTGTGGCCTTTGAGTGCGGCCTCGTACGGGCCCGAGACGCCCGCTGCATCACGGGGACCGGCATTCCAGGTAGTCGGCACTACTGCCTGGTAATTTTCGATGCGCTCGTCCTGGATGATGATCCAATGCGCCAGCGAACCGCGTGGCGCCTCCACGAAACCCACGCCTTGCGACCTTGACGGCCAGGTCGAGGGTTCCCAGCGTGTCTCGTTGAAGGTACGCATATCGCCGCCGGCAATATTGGCCATGAGCGTGTCGTACCAGCCGCGCAAGGCGCCGGCCATAATGCGGCATTCCAGCGCACGGGCGGCGGTACGGCCCATGGTTGAATACAGCGCCGAAAGCGGCAGCTGCAACTGGGCCAACGAGCGGTCAACCAGATCCACGGCCTCGGCGTTGCGCGCTGCATACATCATAAGCACGCGCGCCAGCGGCCCGGTCTCCATGGCGTGGCCCTGCCAACGCGGCGACTTGATCCACGAATAGCTCGCCGCGGTGTCCAGGTGGTCATAGGGCGGCTGGGGACCCGAGTAATTGAGCCGGGTCTCTCCCTGCCAGGGATGCAGCCCGAGGTCCTTGCCGCCGGCGTAGTCATACCAGGAGTGCGCGACAAATTCCTGGATGTCCCGCTCGGCCTTCAGATCCACCTCGTGAATGTGCGAGAGGTCGCGTCCCAGGATGGCGCCGCGTGGCACCAGGAACGTGGCCGGGTCCTGGCTACCCTGCGCGGGAAAGTCCCCATAGGTCAGGAAATTTCCCGTGCCCTCGCCGTAGCCCGGTTTGAACCAATCCTTGTAGAAGGACGCGATGGCCAGCGTATCGGGTACGTAGACTTCCTCAACGAAGCTGCGCATCTGGGCAATGACCTGCGCCACTTTCTGCAGTCCCACCACATTCACCGCCGTGGAACCGGTGCCGTCCCCGGAATGCACGCTGATGGCCGATGGCATTCCGCCCACGATGACGTTGGGATGAGGATTCTTGCCGCCGAAAATGGTCTGCAACTGGACGATTTCGCGTTGCCAAACCAGCGCATCCAGGTAATGCGCCACCGCCATCAGATTGGCCTCCGGCGGCAGGCGATAGCCGGGGTGGCCCCAATAAGCATTGGCAAAAATGCCCAGTTGGCCCGATTCCACGAGCGTGCGAATGCGCGTCTGCGCATCAAGAAAGTACCCGGGCGAAGACCGCGCATAGGGGGAAATGGACTGCGCGAGCGCCGAAGTGGCCTTGGGATCGGCCTTGAGAGCGGATACCACGTCAACCCAGTCAAGCGCATGCAGGTGGTAGAAATGCATGACGTGGTCGTGGATGAACTGCGTGCCCAGCATCAGGTTGCGGATGAGCTGGGCGTTGGCGGGAATGGGATAGTGCAAGGCGTCTTCCACGGCGCGTACCGACGCGAGGCCATGCACCAGGGTGCAGACGCCGCAGATGCGCTGCGCGAAGGCCCATGCATCGCGCGGATCGCGATTGCGCAGGATGATCTCGATGCCACGCACCATCGTGCCGGAACTCGATGCTTGCGTGATCGTCGAACCATCGAACTGCGCCTCGATCCGCAGATGGCCTTCGATGCGGGTGACGGGATCGACGACGATGGTCTGTGCACCGCCAGGCAGTTGCGCTGGCGCGGGAGATCCCGGCGGGGGCGCGGCAGCGGCCGGCAGCGCGTGGTCGGTGCTCACGGCCGAGCAGCCACGGTTACCAGGTTGGCAGCAACCAGCTCCAACAGACTGTCCGGCGACTTTTGCCAATCAAAATGGGTCTTCGCATCGTCGAAGGTACGACGGCAGTCGGAACAACTGGTGAGGAAGGTCCGGGCGCCGGTAGCGTCAATTTCTCGCAGTTTGATCTCCATGGTCCGGTAGCGCAGTGGCGTCGCCTGCGGAATATCGATGACGCCGCCTCCGCCACCGCAGCAAAAAGTGAAATCGCCGTGGTTGCTCAATTCGTTCAGTTGCACGCCCAATGCCTTGAGGATTTCCCGGGGCGCGTGACGCACGCCGCCCTTGCGAACCAGCTGGCAAGGGTCGTGAAACGTCACGGCGCCGGTCTCACCCGCAGCACTGCTCAGCCGCAAGGTTCCGTCGCGCAGCGCATCGGCCAGGAATTCCGTCACATGGAGCACCTTGAACGGCAGCTTTTTGCCGTAGAGATCCGCGGCTTCCCAGCGCAATGCGGTGTAGGCGTGTCCGCATTCGGGCACGAGCAGCGTGCCGGCCCCGCAGGCGATGGCCTCGTCGATGAGGCGCCGGCTGATGGCCTTTTGCAATTCCTTGCCACCGGCGAAATAGCCATAGTTCTCGGCGAGCAGGGCGTCGCTGCGGAAGGTGCAGGACACCCCCAGGTGCGCCATCACCCGCGCCAGCGCCGCTACGGCAGCAGGGTATTGCTCGATATCCGTGCGCGGCACGCAGAGCATCACGTCAACCTGGGCGAGGTCCAGCGGAATCGCTACGCCGAACTTGCGACCGATCGCCAGCAACTGGTCGCGATACGGTTCGCTGCTGGGCTCAGGCTGGCCGGTCATGGCCTGATGCACAGCCTTTTCATAGAGTTCCGGGGGTGCCAGCCCGGCGTCGAACATGGCGTGCCGTGCCTGCTCTATCAGTGCAGCAATATCAATGCCCATGGGGCAGATCAGGCTGCAGCGCCCGCACAGATTGCAACTGTCAAACAGCAGGTGCTGCCACTCCTGCAGCTCCACTGCAGTGACGGCTCGCTTGAGGCCGAGCGCGCGTATCACGGGCGCGAAGGCGCTCGATTCGCGCTTGTAGGCCTGCTTGAAGGGCTCGATTTTCCAGATCGGGGTGTAGCGTGGATCTTCCGTCGCGATGTAGTAATGACAGCTTTCGGCGCAGATGCCGCAATGGATGCACGATTCCATGCGAAAGGCGCTCAGCGCACCGATTTCAGCGGCAAAGCCGCGCATCGCGCCGGCCACCCGCTCCGCCGGTGCCGCGTCGGGAGAGGCCGCAACGGTTCGTTGCGCGACAACCGGGATCAGCGCCAGCGCGGTACTCATGAGGCCGCGCCCTTGCGTGCCAGCAGCCCGCCGTTGAGCGCTCGGGAGGGAAAAATATAGAAGGCATGCATCAGCTTGCCAAAGGGAAACCACACCAGCAGCACATCGACGCTGAGGATATGCACGGCCAGCAACGTTTCATAGCGCGCGCCAATATGCGCGGTGGCAGCAATGCCGGTGGCCATGACCAGCATGTTGATGAACCAGCTGAAGTAGTCGTCGAAGTTCGACAACATGCGGATGACGGGGTTCGTGACCCGCCGGAACAGCACGGCCAGAAACAGCCCCACCGTGAGCACCGATATGACGGTGACGATGCTGCTGGGAAGACCCGGCCAGGTAAAGCCCACCAGGCCGCCCAGGAAGGCGATATGCGGCGTGAACAGCAGGACAACGACGAACAGCCCCAGGTGATAGCTGTACCCCAGGGCTTCTCCTGGACCGGTGCGGCCGATGAATTCCCGGTGCGGATAGGAACGTGTGGCCGTGGCAACGGCACCCCCGACTACGGAGCGCGCCAGGCCTTCACGTGGCCGGTTCCAGTCGCGCCGTATCCGCAGCAGGGCAAAAGCGGCTATGCGCCAGATGACGCCGGCACAAAATATGCCAAATGCCCCCCAGAAGCCCGGCCCGCGTGCAAAGTACAACAGGTCCATACGCTCTACCCTCCCTTGTCACCGTTGCTGCTGCCGCTGTTGCTACCGCTGTTGCCGCCGCTGTTACCACCGCTGTTACCGACGCCGTTGCCGCCATCCCCTTGCACGCTGCTTGCACTGCGGCGCTGCCAGGCGCGCCCCAGGCCTGCCGACGCCACACCCAGCACGGCGCCAACAGCCATCGCGCCAGCACCTACCTCGGCCACCGATTTCAGACTCGCCTCGCCTGCGCGGCCCCACACAGCGCCCGACTGCGGCGTGTAGAAGCTGCCTTTGTCCCAAAATCCCGCTTCCGAGCAGCCTATGCAGCCGTGGCCCGACTCGATCGGGAAGCTCGTGCCGCCATTCCACTTGACGGTTGCGCAGGCGTTGTAGGTCGTGGGCCCCTTGCAGCCCAGCTCGAACAGGCACCAGCCGTTGCGGGCGCCTTCGTCATCGAAGGTCTTGGCAAATTTGCCCTGGTCATAGAACGGTCGCCGGTAGCAGCGGTCGTGAATGGTGTTGCCGTAGAAGACCTTCGGGCGCAGTTGTTCATCCAGGTCGGGGACCTTCCCGGTGGAGACGAACTGCAGCAGGGTTCCCGTGATCACCTCGGGTACGGGTGGGCAACCCGGCACATTGATGATGGGCCGGTCACCGACAATGGCCGATACCGGCCACGCCTCGGTGGGATTGGGATGGGCAAAGGGGATACCGCCATACGCCGAACAGGTACCAACACAGATGATGGCCGATGCACCGCGGGCCGCCTCGCGCAGCGTATCGACCGCGCTGCGGCCGCCGATGGCGCAATAGGCGCCACCGGCTCCTGTCGGTATGGAACCATCGATCACCAGGACATATTTGCCGAAGTTATCCTTCATCGCCTTGGCCATGGCCGCCTCAGCCTGCGTACCCGCGGCGGCCATGAGGGTGTCGTCGTAATCGAGCGAGATGACGTTGAAGATCAACTGCTCGATGGTTGGCGCAAACGAACGGGTGAAAGACTCCAGGCATCCGGTGCATTCCTGGAACGACAGGTAAATCACGCAGGGACGCGGCGCGCTATGCAGTTGCTCGGCCATGGCCACACCCATCCAGGGGGGCAGCGCCATCGCCGATGCGGTGGCCGTGCAGAATTTGATAAAGCCGCGCCGCGTAATGCCGTGGCGGCGCAACATCTCGCCGACCGCCAGGTTTTCAGCGGTGGAGTTCATGAACACGGTGATCGGGCAGGAGGTCTGACATTGCAGCCATGCGGGCTTGCAGCACGCTGGATGCAAGCGCTATTTCATCCGGCGCGCTGCACAAGATTTCCGGAACTGCGGCCACTTCCAGCAGTTCGGCGATGAGCTCGCCATCGCGGTCGCGGTGCTCGACCCACCAGATACCCGCTACGCCCGTCTCCGAAAACCGCGATATGCCGTCGGCATGGAAGCTCGCCTGAACCTCGCCGCCGCCCAGCACTTCGCGCAATTGGCTACGGTCGAGATCGCTCATCGGCAGGCTGCGCAGATCGATCACGCCAGCGACACGACGCCGCACCAGGGCATTGAGCAGGCCTTCGAGCTCCGTGACGATGGCGTACACACCACGGCCTAGTCCTGCGGACTGCGTGCCCGGTGTCTTGCATGCCGACGCGGTGGCCGCGCTGCCCGTCAAGCCGGGCAACTGCTCGACTGGGGCGCGACGGACTGGAATTTCCCATAACCGCATCACGCAACGCTCCATTGCGCCAGCAGTCGCGACGCTGCCAGGGCAGCAGCAGGAATTGCCTCGGCCACCAGCGGCGAGAGAACTTCGCCCCATTCGATGCGCCCGGGCTGGATGCACAGCAATGCGCGACGCGCCGGCAGGCAACCTTGCAGGCGCGCCATGTCCAGGAGATCGGTAATGCCAACTTCATGCACCGTACGCCGCCGCGTGCTGATCAGGAATTCATCCATCTGGGCGCCCTCGAGCAGCCGCACGGTGCCCGCAACGGCGCCGAGGTCGGCCGCATCGATGATCAGGATGGCATCGCGCGCCTCGATATAGGGGAGAAGGCTGAAGCTCATGGTGCCGGCATCCACGAAATCGGCGTAAGCGAAGCTCGATTCGGGTTGCGCCTGCACGCGCTGCCGTTGCTCCTCTTGCAATTGCGATGCAAGGAAGACGCCGGCGCCGTCATCACGCAACAGCACGTTGCCAAATCCCAGCACTAACGGCCTTTGGGTTCGGTGCTCTCCCTGGATCTCGGCGCCGGGCTGAGCACCGTTGGGAAAGCCGTCGACCATCTTGCATGGACCTCCAAGCACTTGCTCTTGCGCGTACACCGAGTCGGACCACAGCATGGACATCACCTTCGCAGTTGAATCCATGTGACCATCGACACCGGCACGCGTCTGTACGTTGACGAACACAGTTTGCGCACCGATCAAATAGGCGCTATTTCGCTCGTGACACGGTGTCATTTCCGGATTTTGCGGCAGTGGCCGGGTTACGCTCGGTTCGATACATGTAATGCGAGAAACATGCCCTCTTGCCTGGATCCTGCGTCACTCCAACGAACGCATGCTTTCTTCACCGGACCCTCACATGCACGAGTTCTCGATCTGCAGCGCGCTGCTCGAACAGGTTGCTGCCCTCGCGGGCAAGCGGGGCGCCAGCGCGGTTCAGCGCATCACCATCGAAGTAGGCCCGCTCAGTGGAGTGGATCCCGGTCTGCTGCAGGCTGCCTTTGCCGTGCTGCGCACCGGGAGTTGCTCCGCGGGCGCCAACCTGTTCATCGACACGCCACCAGTGCGCATACGCTGCATGGCGTGCGGAGCCGAATCGATAACGCCACCCAACCGCCTCGCATGCGCGCAGTGCGGGAGCTTTCGATCGCGCATCGTCGAGGGTGATGAATTGCGCCTGCGCCGCGTCGAGATGTCCGTCCCTGCCCTGCCGCCCAAACAGACTGTCCGCAGCGCTGCGTCCATTCATTGATTCAAAGGTCACGTCCATGTGCATCGATTGCGGTTGTTCCCTCGCTCCGGCGTCCACGCCGTCCGGAGCGATTCAGGCCGATGGCATCGCCACGGTAGAAGTCCTGCAGAATCTGCTGGCACGAAACGACAGCATGGCGGCGCACAATCGCGAGCACTTTGACGAACACGGCGTATTGGTCATCAACATGATGTCGTCGCCCGGCGCCGGCAAGACGGCGCTGCTGGAAGCCACCATAGCCGCGCTGCGGGACCGCCTGCGCATTGCCGTGATCGAGGGAGACCTCGAAACCGACAACGATGCCAGGCGCATACGCGCGCAGGGCGTGCCGGTGGTCCAGATAACGACCGGCACCGCCTGCCACCTCGATGCCGCCATGGTCCACCATGCACTCGACAGCCTGCCACTTGCCGGACTGGACCTGCTCTTCATCGAGAATGTCGGCAATCTCGTCTGCCCGGCGGCGTTTCACCTTGGCCAGCACCGCAACGTAACGCTGCTCAGCACGACCGAAGGCGACGACAAGCCGGCCAAGTATCCGGTGATATTCCGCGCATCGGATCTCGTGGTGATCAGCAAGGCTGACCTGCTCGATGTCCTGGACGATTTCAAGCCCCTGGCCGCGCTCGCGACGGTACGTGCGCTGGGCCGCGAGATACCGGTACTGCCCACTGCGGCGCGCAGGGCCCTCTCCATCGGCGCCTGGCTCGCCTGGCTCGATGGCGAGCTGACTGCGCACCGCAACCACCTGCGGCCCGAGCGCCGCGTTGCGGGTTCGATGGCGTCGCGTGCTGCTGACGTCAACGCGGCGCTTGCCTGAACCATGTGCCTCGCCGTACCGGTCCGCGTGCTTGCCGTCCTCGAAGGGCAATGGGCCGAAGCGGAAATCGGCGGCATCCACAGCCGGGTATCGACGGCCTTGGTCGATAACGTGCAGCCGGGTGACTACCTCATCGTGCACGCCGGGTTCGCCCTGACCCGGCTCGATGTCGAGGAGGCCGAAATAACCTTGCAACTGTTCGCGCAGATCAGCCGGGAGTTGTCGGACCGCGCGGCCGATTCTGCCACTCGTTTCAGTCATGCGCTACCTCCTCGGATTTCGTGAGGGCGGCGCCGCAGCGGCCCTGGCGCGGCAGATTGCCGCGGCAGTGCAGCCGCAGCGGCGCTATCACCTCATGGAGTTCTGCGGTGGCCACACCCACGCCATATTCCGCTACGGCGTTCAGGATCTGCTACCCGCCAACGTGGAACTGGTGCACGGGCCGGGTTGTCCGGTCTGCGTGCTGGCCGTCCCGCGGCTGGACGCCGCTATCGCACTGTCCATGCAGCCGGGTGTCATCCTCGCAAGCTACGGCGACATGCTGCGCGTGCCGGCGTCACGCCGCCGCAGCCTGCTCAAGGCACGGGCGCAGGGCGCCGATATCCGTATCGTCATCTCGGCGCTGGAAGCCCTGGACCTGGCAAGGTCTCATCCGGATCGCGAGGTGATCTTCTTTGCCATCGGCTTTGAAACAACCACGCCAGCCACCGCGCACCTGATCCGCGAGGCGCAACGCCTTGGCCTGCGCAACCTCAGCGTCCACTGCAACCACGTCGTCACGCCGGCTGCCATCCAGGCCATCCTCGATGCGCCCCAGGTTCGCGCGTGGGGCCAGGCACGCGTCGACGGATTCATCGGGCCATCCCATGTGAGCACCATCATCGGCAGCCGTCCCTATGAATTTTTTGCCGAGGAGTATCAGCGTCCCGTGGTCATTGCCGGCTTCGAACCGCTGGACGTTCTGCAAGCCATCCTGATGCTGGTTCGGCAGATCAACGACGGCCGCGCCTGCGTGGAGAATCAGTTCACGCGGGGCGTGAGCCGGGCCGGCAACGTAAAGGCGCAGGCAATGGTGGCCGACGTGCTGGAACTGCGGCCCAGCTTTGCATGGCGCGGACTGGGCGCCATCCCCTACAGTGGCCTGCGCATCAAGGCAGCCTACGCGGCCCATGATGCCGAGCGTCGCTACGGCGCGCCGGAAACCAGCGTCACCGAAAACGCCGCCTGCCAATGCCCGGCCATCATCCGTGGCGTGAAAAAGCCGACCGACTGCGCCATCTTCGGTACGGTGTGCACGCCCCGCGACCCCATAGGCGCCTGCATGGTTTCGGCCGAAGGGGCGTGCGCGGCCTATTACAAATACCGGCGCATCCCCGTGATGGCCGCCGCCTGATCGGTGATGGTCGCCGCTTATGCGCATACTTCTGCTTACCCACGCCTTCAATGGACTGGCGCAACGCCTGTACGTGGAGTTGCGCCGCGATGGACACACGCTTTCCGTTGAACTGGATATCCACGACCAGGTGAGCGAGGACGCGGTTGCGCTCTTCGACCCCGATGTAGTTATAGCGCCGTTCCTCAAGCGTGCAATCCCGGCGACGATCTGGCAGCGGCGGCTTTGCCTGGTCGTGCATCCGGGCCCACCGGGAGACCGCGGGCCCGCTGCGCTCGATTGGGCCATCCTGCGCGGCGTACCCATCTGGGGCGTCTCGGTCCTGCAGGCGCAGGACGGCTTCGACTGCGGGCCCGTCTGGGCCTATGCGGATTTCCCCATGCGCTATGCCAGCAAGAGCAGCCTTTATCGCCGCGAAACAACGGCAGGCGCGGTCGTGGCCGTGCGCGCGGCGATTGCCCGGCTGATCGCCGGTGCCGGCCCCTTGCCCGTGGCCGACGTGCGATCGTTGGCCGGGCCCTTGCAGGGCTGGCAGCCCGCATTGTCCCAGGCGCAGCGCGCGATCGACTGGGCAAGCGACGGCTCAGACGATGTCGTGCGCAAGATACGTGCGGCGGACGGTTTTCCCGGCGTGGAACACACCCTGCTCGGCCGCGTGTTTCGGATGTTCGACGCCACTGCCGTGTTGCCTTTGCCACCGGACGCATGGGCGACCCAGTCCCGCAGGCGGTCTGCCGCACCCGGCGCAATTTTGGGTCATGGCGGTAATGCGCAAGATCCAGCCGGACTGTGCCTGGCCACCCGCGATGGCGCGGTCTGGATCGGCCACCTGCAGCCGATGGACTCGGCCGCGCCCGCTTTCAAGCAGCCGGCGCTCGCGGCGCTGGGTCCGCTTGCCGATGGGCTCGACTGCATCGCGGCAGCATCGCCCGAAGCGGATGCGGCGCCGGTCGATATCCGCTACGACGAATCCGGACCCATAGGTTTGCTTAGCTTTGATTTCCATAACGGCGCGCTGGGCAGCGCGCAATGCCGGCGCCTGCGCGCGGCGTATGCCCGCGCGCGCGCGCGCCCAACCCGTGTGATCGTGCTCATGGGTGGGTCCGACTTCTGGTGCAATGGCATGCACCTGCATGCCATTGAATCTGCCGCCAGCGCTGGCGCTGCCTCGTGGGAGAACATCAACGCGATCGACGATCTGGCACTGGATATCCTGTCAACGGATACGCACCTCACCATGGCGGCGATAGGCGGCAACGCCGCGGCGGGTGGGGTCTTTCTCGCCCTGGCCACCGATCACGTGCTGGCGCGAAATGGCGTCGTTCTGAACCCGCATTACCGCAACATGGGCAACCTTTTTGGTTCCGAGTACTGGACGTATCTTTTGCCGCGCCGAGTGGGGGCCCCTCAGGCCGAAGCGCTCATGGCAGAGCGACTACCCATGGGCGCAGCCGAAGCTCTGGCGATGGGCCTCATCGATGCGGTTGAGGGACCGGATGATGCAAGTTACTTCGATGGGGTCTTCCGGCATGCCGGCATATTGGCCGATGCCGTGAGTTTTGCCCATGAGCTCGCGCGCAAGCGCGCGCGGCGCGCCTACGACGAGCAGTTGCGACCGCTTAGCGCCTACCGTGAGGCCGAGCTCGAGCGGATGCACCGGAACTTCTTTGGTTTCGATCCGAGCTATCACGTGGCGCGACACCGCTTCGTGCACCGTGCACCCGCGGCCTGGACGCCACTGCACCTGGCGAGTCACCGGCGGGCCGGATATGCGCGCCCTTCGCCCGCGGCGCCGGGCTGAAGCCGCGATGACCGAGACCGAGGACACCGATACCGCGGACGCAGATCCCGGAGTTACTGAACACGAAGGCGTCGGACCAACCATAGCCCTGACCTGGAACATATCGGGCCGGGTGCAGGGCGTGGGCTTCCGGCCCTTCGTGTACCGGCTCGCCCATCGCCATGGCCTCGACGGATGGGTTTGCAACGGGGCTGGCGGCGTGACGGTCCATGCGCAGGGGTCGCGTGGCGCCTTGTCCGCTTTTGGCGCCGCGCTGACCGAAAGCGGCCCGCCGGCGGCGCGCATAGACCAGTTGCGAATGCGCGCTGCTGCCGTCGAGTCGTGTCGGGGCTTCGCTATTCGCAACAGCAGGACCGGCGGACCCGTGGAAGCGCATTTGCCCACCGATCTTGACGCGTGCGGCGAATGCATTGCCGAGATGCACGATCCGGCGGCCCGGCGGTTTCGCTACCCTTTCATCAACTGCACACAGTGCGGTCCGCGCTACACGCTCGTTCAGAGCCTGCCGTATGACCGTGCCAACACGACCATGAGCGGCTTTGCGATGTGCGCGGCCTGCGCACGCGAATACGCCGATCCGCTGGACCGGCGCTTTCATGCCCAACCGCTGGCCTGCGCACGCTGCGGACCCGCCCTGCAGTGGCAGACGGCCGGCGTGGTCACGAAGGGCAACGAAGCGGCCCTGGCAGCCGCCGTCGCCGCCCTGCGCGCAGGACGCATCGTGGCGCTGCGTGGCGTTGGTGGCTACCACCTCCTTTGTGACGCCACGCAGTCCGAAGCGATCGAACGCCTGCGGCTGCGCAAGCACCGGCCTGCCAAGCCGCTGGCGGTGGTGGTGCCCTGGGCCGGCGCCGATGGCCTCGCCCTGGCGCGGCGGCTGGCGCGCCTGGAGCCCGCGCACGAGGCGGCCCTGCTGGACCCCGTCCGGCCATTGGTGTTGGCGCCCCGAAGAGAGGATGCAGGGCTGGGCGCCGGCATCGCGCCCGGTCTGGACGAGATTGCGCTCATGCTGCCCTACAGCCCCCTGCTCCACCTGCTACTGGGGGATCTGGGCCGTCCCATTATTGCCACGTCTGCCAATGTCAGCGGGGAAGCCGTGTTGACGCAAGCCGAAGAGGTCAACCAGCGACTGGGCGATATCGCCGACGACTACCTGCACCACGACCGTGACATCGCGCGGCCGGCGGAAGATCCTGTCTTTCGGATGATCGCCGGTTCCATGCGGCCGCTGCGCCACGGACGTGGCACGGCGCCCGTGGAGTTGACGCTGCCGTTCGCGATGCGTACACCCACGCTGGCGGTGGGCGCCTACGGCAAGAACACCATCGCGCTCGCCTGGGGCAGACGCGCCGTGGTGTCGCCGCACATCGGTGATCTGGGCAGCCTGCGCAGCCAGACGGTGTTTGCGCAGGTCGCTGCCGACCTGCAGGATCTTTATGGCGTGCGGGCCCAGCAGGTCATCCACGATGCCCATCCGGGCTACCCCAATACGCGCTGGGCGCGTGCGCTGGGCTTGCCCGCGCACGCCGTCTGGCATCACGCCGCGCATGCTTCGGCTGTGGCGGGAGAGTTTGCGTCTTCGCGCGATCTGCTGTGCTTCTCCTGGGACGGCACGGGCTTGGGACCGGACGGAACGCTTTGGGGCGGCGAAGCCCTGCTGGGCTCGCCGGGCCGCTGGCAACGCGTGGCCAGCTTCCGGCCGTTTCGACTGCCGGGCGGGGACCGCGCCGCGCGTGAACCGTGGCGCGCGGCCCTGGCCTTGTGTTGGGAGAGCAGCACCGACTGGGTTGGCGCCACCGGTTCCATCGCCCGAGGTGCCGATCTGGCCACCCTGCGGCGCGCGCGCGATCGCGGCCTGAATACGCCTGTCAGCAGCGCCGTGGGGCGGCTCTTTGACGCGGCAGCCGCGCTGTTGGGTGTGTGCGCGCAGGTCACCTATGAGGGCGAGGCCGCCATGCGCGTTGAAGCACTGGCGCGTGACGCCGGCAGCGCCGGGCAGGACCGGGCGCTGCCGTTGGCTCGCAACGCACAAGGCCTCTGGTGCGCCGACTGGCAGGATCTGTTGCCCGACCTGCTCGACAGCCAGCGAGCCGTGGCGCAACGCGCGGGCGTATTCCACGCGCGGCTGGCCCAGACACTGTACGCACAAGCACTGCGCATACGCGAGGAGACTGCCGTCAACCAGGTGGGCCTGAGCGGCGGCGTATTTCAAAATGCGCTGCTGGCGGGGCGAG
>CAIQGU010000058.1 GCA_903871435.1 uncultured Burkholderiales bacterium
GTCAGCCTGCCTCGGCGTCCGCCAGGGTAAAGCTGCGGTTGGTGCCCTCGAGCGTTTCTTTTCCCAGGTCCAGGTAGATCTGCCCGCCGCTCACCGACAGCCCGATCTTCATGCGCCGCTCCAGCCGGCGCACCCAGGCGGCGATGAGATCGCGATCCACGGCGATGAGTTGCAGCGCATCGACCTTGTGGATACGTTCGCCGGCCAGGGCGCGGCGCAATTGTTCCGGTGGCTTGTGCGTATACACGGCCACGCGCGGCGCCGCCTTGCTGGCGCGGTGCACGCGGGCGGCATCGGGCACGCCGATATCGATCCAGGCCTGCAGGGCGCCGGTGCGGTCGCGCACCGCGATCGCGGGTTCATCGGGCGCGGAAAGTCCGCTGGAAAAAGCGATGCCGTCGGTGTATTCCAGGCAGTAGGCCAGCACCCGGGTGAGCAGATAATCCTCGGCTTCCGACGGGTGCCGTGCCACGCGCAGCGCCAGGCTTTCATAGACGCTGCGGTCGGTGTCGGCGAGTTCAATCTCGAGTACGTGGATGGTTGCGTTGAGTGCCATGGGCGCATCATGCACGAACTCGCGTGGCGGCGCGGGCCCACCGGATACACTGGCGATCCGGCCAAGAACCAACGTGAATCCGCATGACCGCCACGCCTGCTCCCCAAGACCTGATCCGCCCCGAAGCGCCCGGCCCCCTCGAGGACACGCGCGTTGAGTCCTTCACGAGGGTGGTAACCCCCGCGCAGCTGCATGCGGAGATCGCGGCCAGCGCTGCGGCGCGTGCCACGGTTGCGCAAAGCCGTGCGGCGCTGCGCGCCATCTTGCAAGGCACCGACGACCGGCGCTTCCTGGTGGTCGGTCCCTGCTCCGTGCACGATCCCGATGCCGCGCTGGAATACGCGGGGCGCCTGCGCGACCTCGCGGCAGAAGTGGCCGATACCCTGGTGCTGGTCATGCGGGTCTACTTCGAAAAACCACGTACCACTGTTGGCTGGAAGGGGCTGATCAACGATCCCGGGCTGGACGGCAGCTTCGATGTGGAGCGCGGGCTGCGAATGGCGCGCGGCCTGCTCGCGCAAATCAACGACATGGGCGTGCCGGCTGGCACCGAGGCGCTGGATCCGGTCATTCCCCAGTATTTTTCCGACCTGGTTTCCTGGTACGCCATCGGCGCGCGCACGACCGAATCGCAGACGCACCGCGAGATGGCGAGCGGATTATCGGCACCCGTGGGCTTCAAGAATGGCACCGATGGGGGGCTGGACGTTGCCGTGAACGCCTGGCTGTCGGCGCTGGGGCCGCATGCTTTCCTGGGAATAGACGCCGGTGGCGAGGTCAGCGTCGTGCGCACCCGTGGCAATCCCGATGGGCACGTCATTTTGCGGGGAGGGCGCCAGGCCAACTACGATGTCGGCTCCCTGTCGGCTGCCGCGCGCGCACTGCACGCGGGCGGGCTGCCCGTACGGCTGGTGGTCGACTGTTCCCACGGCAATTCCGGCAAGGACCCGGCGCGCCAACCCGAGGTGCTGGCCGCCATCGTTCCCTTCATGCGCGCCACGTCGGTCGATCTTGCGGCTGACCTTGCAGCAGATCGCGCCGCAAACCGTGCCGCGGATCCCGCGCAAGACGCCGGCGCAGCCCGCCCGCCGGTGCTGGGCGCGATGCTCGAATCGAACCTTTTGCCCGGGGCGCAGAAGCTCATTGCCGGCGTGCGTCCGCAGCGGGGCGTGTCGGTGACGGACGGCTGCATCGGCTGGGCGGAAACGCACGCCAGCATCCTGCGCATGGCCGACGTGCTGCGCGCCCAACCGCGGCGGACGCCGCACGGCTAGTGCGTGCTGGGCACCAGGGCAAAGCGGCTGAAGGCGTCGTCGGCGCAGCGGGCCAGGGCGAAGTCTTCCGCGGTGAGGCCGCCCGCGTCATGCGTCGTCAGCAGGATGTTCACGCGGTTGTAGATATTGGCCCACTCGGGATGGTGGTCGCGCTTTTCCGCCGCCAGCGCCACTTGGGTCATGAAGGCAAAGGCCTGGTTGAAATCGGCGAAAATGAATTCGCGCACGATGGCATCGCGGTCCGTATCGTGACGCCAGTGCGGGGCCGCTTCCAGAAATTTCCTGATGTCCTGGGCGCTCATCTTGTTACGCACGGCATTCTCCCGGATCGGATTGTGAAAGGCGATCTTACGCGCCGACGGACCCATGGCAAACGCACACCCGCACGGCGCCCAGCCCCAGTTGCGTTGGGACATCTTCTGCCGCGTCGTCGACAACTACGGTGATATTGGCGTGTGCTGGCGCCTGGCGGCCCAACTGGCGCAGCGCGGGCAATCGGTGCGCCTCTTTGCCGACGATCTGTCCGCCCTGCGCTGGATGGCGCCCCAGGGCTGTCCGGGCGTTCTGGTGGAGGCGGGCCTGGAACCGGCTGCTTCCTATGACGCGCCGGACGTCGTCATCGATGCCTTTGGCGCAGGTCTTACGCTGGCCGTGGTCCAGGCCCTGGCGCGCCGCAATGGCGCGGATGGCCGCGCGGTGGCCTGGCTCAACCTCGAGTACCTGAGCGCGCAGCCCTATGCCGCGGCCTCGCATGGCCTGGCCTCGCCGGTGCACGGTGGCGCGGCCGCCGGGGTGCGTAAATGGTTCTTCTTTCCCGGCTTCACGCCGGACACCGGTGGCCTGCTGCGGGAACCCGACCTGGCGCAGCGCCAGGCGCGGTTCGACCGACGGTCCTGGCTCCGTGACCGGGGTACGGTCTACGCGGGCCAGCGCGTGGTCAGCCTCTTTTGCTACGAGCCCGCCGTTCTGCCAGACTGGCTGCTGTCATTGGCGGCGCAGGCAGCGCAGCGCCCCGTCGACGTGCTGGTCACGCACGGGCGCGCGGCCGGGGCGGTGCAGGCCGCGCTTGCCCAGTTACCCACGGACTGGAATCCCGGTGCGCGCGTGACCTTGCGCTACCTGCCGGCACTGACACAGCCCGATTTTGACCATCTGCTGTGGTCGGCCGACGTCAATTTTGTTCGCGGCGAGGACTCCCTGGTGCGCGCGCTTTGGGCGGGTGTCCCCTTCATCTGGCACATCTACCCCCAGGAGGACCAGGCGCATCAGGCCAAGTTGGCGGCCTTCCTGGATGTTGTCCTGGAGGGGCCGACGCACCCCGGGCTAAAGCAGTATTTCTATTGGTGGAACGGCGCCGTTCCGGGGCCGGCGCCGCAATTGCAGGAGGATCGCTGGCAGCCCGCCTTTGCCGCCGCCCGGGCGCGCCTGCTCGCCCAGGACGACCTCGTTACACGACTGCTTCGATTTGTGGCGGAAAATCGCTAAAATGGCGGGCTGCCCCCCAATTGCCGCTCGCGCGGCCGCAAACCCACCATGAAAACCGCCCAAGAAATCCGTGCCGGCAATGTTGTGATGCACGGCAAAGACCCCATGATCGTGCTGCGTGCTGAATACAGCCGCGGCGGCCGCAACGCTGCCACCGTGCGCCTCAAGCTGCGCGGCCTGCTCAGCAATACCGGCACCGAAGTGGTGTTCCGCGCCGATGACAAGGTCGAGCAAGTCATGCTCGATCACAAGGACTGCACGTACTCGTATTTCGCCGACCCCATGTACGTATTCATGGACGCCGACTACAACCAGTACGAGGTCGAATCCGGCAACATGGGCGACGCGCTCAACTACCTCGAGGACGGCATGCCCGTCGAGGTGGTGTTCTATGACGGCAAGGCCATTTCGGTCGAAGTGCCCACCTCGGTAGAGCGCGAAGTCATCTGGACCGAGCCGGCCGTCAAGGGCGACACCTCCGGCAAGGTGCTCAAGCCGGCCAAGCTGGCCACCGGCTTCGAGGTTCCCGTGCCCATCTTCGTGGCCCAGGGCGACAAGATCGAAATCGATACGCGCACGGGCGAGTACCGCCGCCGCGTATAAATTCGCACCCCGGCCACGCCGGGGTCGCCCCGGAGATATTCCCTCAATTTTGTGGGGTTTTTCGGGCGATAGGGGAAATCATTGCGCTGCTACGGTCGCCTATGCGGGCTGGACTCATTCCGGCCCGCACTCGATTCGGAGCCCCAAGCATGCGCAACAATCAGCCGGTAACGCAGCGTGAATACCCCTTCCCGCGCGGTTCGACCCTCATGTCCGTCACGGACGCCAAAGGCAAGATACGGTTGGCCAACAGCGCCTTTGTAGAAGTCAGCGGTTTCACCCGCGAGGAACTTGCCGGCCAGCCCCACAACATCGTTCGACATCCGGACATGCCGTCCCAGGCCTTCGCCGACATGTGGCGCACGCTGCAGGCCGGCATGCCCTGGACCGGCATGGTCAAGAACCGGCGCGCCGATGGCGATCACTACTGGGTGCATGCCAATGCCACGCCGGTGACGCGTGACGGACGCATCCTGGGCTACGTCTCGGTGCGCACCGAGCCGACACGTGCAGACATCGCTGCCGCCGAGGCGCTGTACCGCCAGATGCGCGAGGGCGCAACCGGCCTCGATATCTACCGCGGTGTTGTCGTTCGCACCGGCCTCACACGCTGGCTGTCCCTGGGCAAAACGGCATCCACCCGCAGCCGTATCGTGGCAGCCCTGGCGCTGGGCCTGGCGCCCGCCGGGCTCGCCTTGGGCCTGCTGGGTCTCCCCGTTGCCACAGCCGGCATCCTGGCCGCCACCCTGGTTGGCGGCGCGATCGTGAGCTACCTGTTTGCCGAAGCCCAGGTGCTGGGGCCACTGGCCGCCGTGGCGCGCCACGCGCTGGAGGCGGCGGGCGGGCAGGGCATCACCACTGCGGAACTCAACCGGGTCGACGACGTAGGCATGACCCTGCGCGCCATCAACCAGATGAGCGTCAATCAAAAAACGCTCATCGACGACGTCATGATGCAAAGCGATGGCGTGCATAACGCTTCGCGCGAGATCGCGCAGGGCAATATGGATCTCTCATCGCGCACGGAGCAGCAGGCGAGCAATCTGGAGGAGACCGCCGCATCGATGGAGCAGATGGCCGCTGCCGTGCAGACGACGGCCACCACCGCCCGTCAAGCCAATCAACTCGCGTCCGCGGCCAGCGAGGCGGCCGTGCGCGGGGGCGAAGTGGTGGGCCAGGTCACCACGCAGATGGAGGAAATCTCCACCTCCAGCCGCAAGATCGGCGAAATCATCTCGGTCATCGACGGCATTGCTTTCCAGACCAATATCCTGGCGCTCAACGCCGCCGTGGAAGCCGCGCGAGCCGGCGAGCAGGGCCGGGGCTTTGCCGTCGTTGCCGGCGAGGTGCGCAGCCTCGCGCAGCGCAGCGCTGTAGCCGCGCGCGAGATCAAGTCCCTCATCGCGACTTCCGTCGACAGCGTGGACGCCGGCACCCGCAGCGTGCGCTCCGCCGAGGAATCGATGCGCGAGCTGGTGCGTCAGGTCCAGCAGGTCGCCGTACTGATCGGTGAGATCGCGACATCGGTCCAGCAACAGGACTCGGGCATTGGCCAGGTCAACGAGGCCGTAACCGACATGGACAAGGTCACGCAGCAGAATGCGGCCCTGGTGGAACAGACCGCGGCTGCATCGGCCAGCCTGTCTGATCAGGCGGACCGGCTGCGGGAAGCTGTGTCTACGTTCCGGTTCGGGCAGGAATAAGGCTCTTGTCGGCGGTGCCCTGGCGGGTGCCGCGGGTGAGGGGTCCTAGCCCAGCAGGATGCGCCGATTGATCTGATCGATCGACGTACACCCGCAAAAGCCCATCGTCACGTCCAGTTCCTTCTGGATGATCTCCAGGCAGGCGCGCACGCCGGCCTGGCCCATGGCGCCCAGGCCATAGAGGAAGGGCCGCCCGATAAGCGTGCCGCGGGCGCCCAGGGCCAGGGCCTTGAGCACGCTCTGCCCCGAGCGTATGCCGCCGTCGACCCAGATCTCCATGCGCTCACCCACCTCGGCCACGATGGCCGGCAGCGCGTCGATGGAGGCGGGCGCGCCATCGAGCTGGCGCCCGCCATGGTTGGAGACGATGAGCACGTCGGCGCCGCTGTCGGCGGCGTGGCGCGCGTCCTCCGGGTCGAGCACGCCCTTGAGTATCAGTTTGCCGCCCCAGGTGCGCTTGATCCATTCGACATCGCTCCAGTTGAGCGCGGGATCGAACTGGTCGGCCGTCCATGCGGACAGCGAGCTCATGTCGCCGACGCCGTCGACGTGCCCCACGATATTGCCAAACTGTCGCCGCTGGGTGCCCAGCATCTTCAGGCACCAACCGGGTTTGCTCATGAGGTTGAGCAGGTTGGCGAGAGTCGGCTTGGGCGGTGCCGACAGGCCGTTGCGCACGTCCTTGTGCCGCTGACCCAGGACCTGCAGGTCCAGGGTCAGCATCAAGGCGCTGCAGCCCGCGGCCTGCGCCCGGCGGATGAGCCGCTCGATGAAGGCGCGGTCCTTCATGACGTAGAGCTGGAACCAGAAGGGCGCCCGCGTGGCCGCCGCCACGTCCTCGATGGAGCAGATGCTCATGGTCGACAGGGTGAACGGCACGCCGAACTCGCGCGCGGCCAGCGCGGCCAGGATCTCGCCATCGGCGTGCTGCATGCCGGTGAGGCCCGTGGGTGCCAGCGCAACCGGCATGACCACGTCCTCGCCGATCATGCGGCTGCGGGTGCTGCGGTTGGCGATGTTGACCGCGACGCGCTGGCGTAGCAGGATGCGCTCGTACGCCGACTCGTTGGCGCGGTAGGTGCCCTCGGTGTACGAACCGGAATCGGCGTAGTCGTAGAACATGCGCGGCACGCGCCGTTGGGCGAGTTTGCGCAGGTCTTCTATGCAGGTGATGGTCGGCGTGAACATCCGCGCAAGTTTAGATAAAAAGGGACCCTCGCGGGTCCCTTTCTTCTCAACTTGCCGATCGCCTGAGTGCCCCCGCCTGCGGGGGCGTAGCGCTCGCTGGAACTATTACAGCGACATCACGCAGTTGCCGCCAACGTTGGTATCGGGCGTCGACAGGTTGTACGTTGCCGTGTTGCAGCGGAAGCTGCCGGTGGTGGGCAGGCCATCGTCGAACGAGGTGTCGATCGCGCTGGCGGCCTTGTTGGTCAGGCCCAGGTTGTTGAAGAACAGGGCGGTCGTGTTGCCCATGTTGGCCACGACGTAACCGCCACCGGCCAGTTCCGACTGGCCGCCAAAGGGCGTGCGCAGCGAGGTCAGGCCCGAACCGGAGATGAAGCCCGCCAGGCGCAGTTCGTACAGGGCTTCGCACTGTTCGAAGGTGTTCGTGCCGTTGGTGCAGCCACCGTTATAGGGGATGTTGCCGTCGCCGTTGCCATTGACCGGCAGCGGGTTCGCGGCCGGGAAGCGCGTGGCCGCCTGCGTATCGTCGCCGGGCAACTGGCCGTAGCGGTCGATGTAGGAGTTGATCGCTGCCGACATTTCGCGCGACAGATTGAAGGTTGCCTTGACCTTGCTGTTGAAGATCAGTTCCTGGCCCTTGAGCACACCACCCAGCAGGAGGCCGATGATCACCAGGACGATGGCGATTTCAACGAGGGTAAAACCGGACTGACGGGACTTCATGTTGCGCACCTCAAGCGTTTGTTTTCGGGACCAGCGGATCGGTTCATGCAGCGGGCCGTTAACGGCATGTCCCCTCAGGGGCGCTGCGGCTACTGCTATCAATAACGTCAATCATCCTGCCAACTTGACCATCGTGACGCGCGAAATTCGCGGGCAATTCCTGCTCTATTCCCGCGGGCTTCCTGCATTCGCCGCGCACACGGGGTCCTGCCTATGTTCTAACGGCCATCCGCCCGCCGACTTGATGGGGGAAAAGCGGGAATAAGGCGGTCGATCCCGTCCTGCGCCTGCGGTTTGGACCCGGGCAGCGTCTCCATCGACGCGATCCGGCCGGCCAGCCGCTCGAGGTCGCGCGGCGGCGTGTCGCGCGTTCCCGCTGCCAGGCCGCCCAGCAGGGCGCGCCGCGCATCGGCCGCATCCGGTCGCCCCAGGACGAAGGTATCGAGCTCGCGGGCCCATTCGGGAATATTGGCGGTAGCGGGGGCCGCGCGCAGCAGGTGTGCTTCGGCCAGCGCGCGGGCATTGTCGTGGAGCACGTAGCGGGCGACCCAGGCAGCATGCGCCAGCCAGCGCCAGTGGGCGCCCGGGTCGGCGCGGTAGCTGCGTTCCACAAAATCGAGGATGGCCGGTGCCTCGGGCAGGGCGGCGTGGCGCATTTCGTCCTGCAGGTGGGCCGTCTCCGAATAATCGAATGCCGCCAGCATCACGGGGTAGCTGCTGTGAGGATTGAGCGCGAAGGCGAGTTCCAGCCACGTGCGGATCGCGGGGAAGTCCGCCGACCGCAAGGGCAGCATGGCGCCGGCCTGGGCATCGTAGCCCTGCAGGTACAGCGCGCTGGCGTAACCGGCCAGCAAAGGTTCGTCCAGGCTCGCCAGGCGCAGCGCGGCCGGCGGTGGCGCCGTCCCTGCCGAAACTTCCAGGTGCCAGGTATCGGGCGCGCGCAGCGCCAGCGCCACCTGCAGACCCAGCAGCACGGCTAGCGCGATCCATGCCGGATGCGCCAGACGACGGCGGCCCGGTGGTGGCGTGTCGGGTGCGCGGTCCCGCGGGGCGTAGCTGTTCATGTCGTCGTCAGGGGCGGATGGGTGCACAGGCGCGGGCTCGCGGATGGCGACTCACTCAGGCAAATTGCGCGCGGCGCAGATCCAGCGTGGCCACGCACAGCGCCAGCAGCAGGTAGACCACGGCCTGGGCGGCAACCGTTGCCAGGTCCCATCCACCCACCGGGGTACCGAGCAGCCACTCAGTGCGGGCGAAGAGGTCCAGGCGCGGAAAGAACAGGGACACGGCCTGCACCACCGGACCCGCCGGACCCAGTTCTGAATAGTCCTGCGCGCGCTGCGCCAGCAGTTGCACGACGTGCAGGTCGCGGGCGAGCACATAGAAGGCCAGCACGGCGCATACCGCCGGCGGTACCTGGGTCAGTACGATGGCGATGGCGAGCGATACCGAGGCGATAACGGCCAGTTCCAGGGCGAGCGTGAGCGACCATGCGAGCAGGGCTGCGGGCGGTGGCCCAAAGGCGAGTACCGGCAGGGTCAGGATGACGGCGGTGACGACCGCCATCACGATGAGACCCAGTGCCTTGCCCGCAATCCAGACCGTGCGGCTCATGGGCGCGGCCAGCGCCAGCAGCAGGGTACGGTCGGCCTGCTCGCGGCTGACGGAGACAATCGCGCTCAAGGCTACGATCAGCACGGCAAACAGGCGCGCAGCCGGCGCGGCAAAGGCCAGCGCCAGCGCGTGCTCCTCGGTGAGCGCCAGCGAGCGCGCAAAAACGGCGATTCCCGCCACGCACAGCGCCCCGAGCACGCTCATCCAGATCCAGCGCCCGCGCACCGCCTCGCGCAAGGTGTCGACGATGACCGTGCGCAGCGCACGGGTGGTGCGGCGCGCGGCCGATACCCCTGCCGCTGTGTCCTGGGCCGCGTTCATTGCACGAAGCCTCCATAGACGAGCCGGTCGGCGATCGCGGGGAAGGCAATCCAGTGCACCTGGTCGTCGAAGGGACCGCCGGCAGCGTTCTTGGTGATGTAGGTATGGCTCACCACGACCCGTGGCACGGTGGGCGTGTAGTTCTGCCGTTCATCGGTCGAATAGTTGGCGATGTCGTTGGCGTCGCCGCCGAGCGAC
>CAIQGU010000059.1 GCA_903871435.1 uncultured Burkholderiales bacterium
CTGCCGTTCAATCCGCGCCAGGTTGCCGAGGATGTCGCCGTCCAGTGGGCGGAACGCGCGCAGACGAAGGGCCTCGAACTCATCTGCTCGATCGCTCCCGAAGTGCCCATCAGCGCTTCGGGCGATGCGCTGCGCCTCCACCAGGGTCTGGGTAATCTTGTCAGCAATGCCGTGAAATTCACCACTGCAGGGGAAATCGAGATCCGCGTGGAATACGTCCGAGGTCGCGGAGGGGACGGGCAGATCTGCTACGTCGTCCGCGACACCGGTCTGGGCATTTCGACCGAGGCGCAGTCGCGCCTGTTCCAATCGTTCTCCCAGGCGGACAGCGCCACCACCCGCCGGTTCGGCGGCACCGGACTGGGCCTGGCGATAACCCGCCAGCTCGTGGAGCTGATGGGCGGCCGCGTCGAGCTGGAAAGCCGCGAAGGCGCCGGCACTCGCATCAGCATGACGATTCCTTATCGCCCAATCGCGCACCTCACCGGCTTGTCCGGCGGGACCGGCTTGCCCCGTGGCCTGCGCGCGCTGGTGATCGAACCCAACGAAGCCGCGCGCCGCGCGGTATTGCGCGCGCTCGAGCACCTGGGTATAGCCGGTCACGGCGTAACCGCACCGCCCTGGATTGGGCCCGGCGCGGGGCCGAATTCCGCGTCGCAGGACGTCGATGTCGTGCTGGTCGCGGGCAACCCGTATGAATTGCGCAGCCAGGCGGGCGCACCGGGCAGCGCCTTCTGGATTCGCATGGCACCGGCACGTGATGCCGACCATGGCGCCGAATCCGCTGCCAGTGGCGCCGGCTGGGTTGCAAAACCCGTTACCGAAGCGGCGCTTCGCGATGCGCTCAGCTTGCGCGGTGCGGGGGCGCCGGTGCGCGATCTCATCGATATGGCCCAGTCGGCAATCGCCGCTGCGCCCGCCTGCCGCGCCTTGCTGGCTGAAGACAACGCCGTCAACGCCGAGATCGCAACCGAGCTGCTGCGCAGTTACGGGTGCGCCGTGACCCGCGCCGTCAATGGCCGTGAAGCGCTGGCGCTTTTTGAAACCGCGCCCTTCGAGATCGTCTTCCTGGACTGCCAGATGCCGCTGCTCGACGGTTTCGACGCGGCGAGCAGCATGCGGCGGATCGAGGCGCTTGACGCCGCCCGTCAACGCACGCCGATTATTGCCCTTACCGCCAACTCCATGAACGGCGACCGGGAGCGCTGCCTTGCCGCCGGCATGGACGATTACCTGTCCAAGCCGTTCCGCCGTGAGGAACTGGGCGAAATCCTCCATCACTGGCTCCGGCCGACGACCGGCGCGGACGCGCCGCCGCGGTCCGCCACCGCGCTTGCGCCGGCGAATTGAAGCAGCGCAGCGGCGCACGCCGCGCGCCGGGTGGCGCTGACGCGATGCCGGGACACGGGAAAATGTCCTAGCGTGTAAACGTGCTTGCGGCACTGCGCAATGACCAACGATCATGTCCTGCAGCCGGGGCGATGCAGCGAACGATGCAGCATTCGTCGGGCGGAATATGGACGATGGTCATGCAACGTGATGAACCCAGCGGTGTGCATTACGAAGAGCGGCTGCGCGACATCCAGTCGCGTGTGGAGGACCTGGGCCGCGAGGTGGCCCTATCGCGGCTGGGCGTGGTCATCGAGCGCGGCCTCATGACGCCCACGCGCACCTCCCATACCGTGAAGCTGTTCGACGGCAGCAACTCCATCGCCGTTGTCCTGACACGCGAGGAGTTTCTCGATGAATTCGGGCTCTTCGACCGCGCCGCCGTGCCGCGCCTGCGCACCGCCATTGCCAAGCTGAGCACGCGCTAAGATCAGCCGCAATACGGTTCGTTCGCCGCGCTTCGTCCGCCAGGCGCCGATTTGATAGATTGCGCTCCGCGCGACAGAAATACCATCCTTGGCATCCGAAAGATCCCGACATGAAGAACGCAATACCCCTGCGCGCGCGCGTCGACGGTGGCGGCACGCCCCTGCCCGCCCGCTGGGGCATCGATAGCGAGACCGGTGTCCTGCGCGACGTGCTCATCGGACCGATCGATCACTTTTCCTGGCAGGCCGGCAATGCGGTCGCACAGCGCACCGAGCGCGTCGGACTGCGCTTCGATGCCGCCGTGGCCCGTGCCCAGTACGCGCAGATGGTGCACGCCTATGAGCAGGCCGGCGTGCGCGTGCACACCCTGCCGGCCGAGGCCGGACTGCCCTACCAGATCTACGCGCGCGACAGCAGTGTCATGACGCCCTGGGGCGCCATCATCATGCAGATGCAAAAGCCCTACCGCCGCGGCGAGTACGCGGCCTGCCTGCGCTTTTATCTCGAGAACGACATCCCCATCTACGACATGGTGAGCGCCGGCAATGTCGAGGGCGGTGATTTCATGGTGCTCCAGCCCGGTGTTGCCGCTTGTGGCTATTCGGGAGAGCGCTCCATCGAGCCCGCAGTGCGGCAGATCCAGTCCTGGTTCGAGGCCGAGGGCTGGGAGTTCCATACCTACGCATTCGATTCGCACTTCCTGCATCTGGACGTGCAGATGTGCATGGTCGCGCCGGGCCTGGCGGTGGTCTGCGTGGAGGCGGTCGAACCCGAGCTGGTGACGTGGCTCAAGTCACGCGCGATCCGCATCATCGATGTGCCATACAGCGATGCCATGGCCATGGGCACCAACGTCGTGGCGCTGGGCAACGAGCGCGCGTTGATTCCGTCGACCAGCCGCAATCTCGTGGCGGCGTGCCGGGCCGAGGGCATCACCGTCTACGACCCGGACGTCACGATGATCGCCCTGGGCGGCGGCGCCATCCACTGCATGTGCCAGCCCCTGCGGCGCGACCCGCTGGCGGGATGAGGGCGTGCGTGCGTGCCCGGCCGCGGGCTGCGCGCACCACCGCGCCGTTCACCGCCCGCATCCGGCGCGCCCTGGCCGCAGCTGTCATGCTGGTTGCGGCCGCCCTGGCGCCGGGCATGCTGCGCGCGGCCCATGCGGACAGCCCGGATGGCAACTGCACCTGGCACGTTCGCCTTGTCTACCACTACCGTGAGGCCGGACCACAGGGGACGCGCGATACCCAGCTGCAGCTCAGCCTGGACGCCCCCCTGCGCTGTACGGGCAGCGGAGCTCAGCTGCATCTGGCGCCCGCGGGCCGCGAACGGGCGCGCGGTCGCGCCCGCCTGAGCGGCAATGTGCCGCATGCCGGCGGTCCGCCCGACAAGCGCGATATCTACGATGCAGCCTTTACCTGGCCCGCTGCGGAAGGCGCGGGCGCGCCCGCGCCAGCCATCGAGGTCCCTGGCCCGTCCTTTGTGGGCGATGGCTATGCCACTCGGCTGACCATTGCCGGAACGGCCGCGGGAGCACCGCTGGGAACCGTAAGCGATCCCGCCGCCGCAGCACGGGACGCTGCTGCGGCGGGTGATCCGCGTGCGCTCCACGCCGTCATCGACCCGCCCGCCGCCGAAGGGCGCCTGGATGTGGCGCTGAGCTTCGATCCGCTGCCGGGCACGCCATCGGACCCCATGGGCGCCGTCGCCCAGGTGCCGCAGCGCACGGCCGAGGCGCTCAAGGCCCTGGGGGGCGAGGCCATCCTGGCCTTCAAGGGGCACCTCTACGGGGCCCGGACGCGCCGCAACCCCGATGGCAGCTTCAGCATCCGTTACCAGCGCAGCTTTTCGCTCGCGCCTGCCGCGCTAGATATCGATTTCTGCGGCTGGCTTACCCGGGCGGATCCGGACTGGGTTCCGGAGGACCTGCCGCTCCTGGACCCGCCGGCTGCGCCGTGATGTCCGGCGCGTCATTGGCAGGTTTGGCCGGCCGCCGCGCCCGCAACGGCGCGAGCAGGGGGGTGAGACCGTTATGGTTGATCTCTTGCATCAGGGCCAGCAGGCGGCCGATCTCGCCGGGGGGAAATCCGGCACGCGCGAACCAGTTGAGATAGTTGCCGGGCAGGTCGGCGATCACGCGTCCCTGGTATTTGCCAAATGGCATGACGCGCGTGACCAACAGTTCCAGATCAGCGGGTTTCATGGCCGCCGCTCCTCACGGTGCTGGCGGTGGCGCAGCGGTAGGCGCTGGCGCGCGCGGTGCCGTCCAGCGGTGGACGTTGTCCGCCCAACTGTCCAGATACGCCGCCATTTCCGCTTCCGTGGCAAAGGCTTCCGCGCCGATCGCGCCGGTATTGTGATCGCGCGACAGCAACTGGAAGGGATAGCGCAGATTCGGGGATAGAAATCTTGATTGTTTTGCTGGATGCTGTTTCGGCGTTTGATGCCTCGTCGGTGGAAGCGTATCTGAAATAACTGGTGCCTGATGTGGAAATTGTGATTGGGGTTAAATATGTGAGATTTGGGGTGCACGAATCATCTGTGTCTTGGCAATATCAAAACGGTATA
>CAIQGU010000060.1 GCA_903871435.1 uncultured Burkholderiales bacterium
CAACAAGGAGCGGGATCGGTCGAACCCGCTCCTTGTTGCAGGTCATCGTCAGTACCTTGACGAAGTACCGGAACTACTGGGTAACCGCCCCGGTAGGTGCCGGCGTCACGACCGCCGTGACGTGGCTCTTCGCCCCACCTTGCCAGTACCCGGCAAACCACGTCGTGTGCGAAAGCACTGCATAGTGGACCAGCAGAGCAATCACGAGCACCGTGCCCAGGAACATGGGCAGGCCGACCGTGGGATTTACTACGCACCAGATTCTTCCTTGGTTCATGGTCGTTTCCGGTTAGTGCAGCCAGGGTGAATAGATATACGCCAAGAGGTGCGCGGCCAGCGCAATTGCGAAGAACAGCCGCGCGCCATCGATGACGTGCTTGTGTAGCTCTTCCGACTCCGGAATCGTCAGGCCGGTGGGCCAGACCCGGTTTGGATCGTCTGCCATATCGATTTGCTCCTTAGATAGCTATCACGCGTTACCAGGCCAAAATCGTGCGATTTCTGCACGTGATCCCTCATCGCTGGGCCCACAGACGATGAAATTCAAAAAGGCGGCCGCAGTGCGCGGACCCAGCGAGGCCACGGTTCAACAGGTCGCAACCCCGTATCGAATTTTTTCTTTGTATCGATACCCTTACTCAAAGCCACGTTACCCATGTAACGTTCTGTTGTCAATTCATAATGTCACGCCATCAAGACACATGCCGCATTCCGGTGCGAAAACGCGATTTTTTTGCAGTGCAAGGAGCTGACGCCATGAACGACGATGTCCCGCCCGCGATTGCGCTGCTGATCGGCGCACTGATGGGCGTGCTGCTTTATGGTCCGATCAAGCGCTGGATCTTCACGCTGATCCGGACGCTGCGCGAACGCGCGCGCAATAAAGGCAATGAGGACCATTCCAGTGCCGGCTCCACCAAGCTGCTGATCATTTTTGCCACCTTGCACCCGGCGCCCTGGTTGATCCTCATTGGCCTGCCCTACGGCCTGTACCGCCTATGGTCGGATCCCCTGCGCGTCATCTGGGGCAGCCTGCTGGCAGGGTCCATACTGGGGGCGCTGCTGATGGTGGCGTTCGAAGCGCTGCGCCGGGCACGGGCCCGGCAGGCGTCCAAGTGAGGAAACAACCCATGTGGTGGGCAATTGCGGGCGTGCTTGCGCTGGGCGCAGGATTGGCGGGACCGGTCATGAGCAATGTGGAGCAACCGCAGTACCGGGTGGTGGAGCAGCACGAGAGCATCGAGTTGCGCGACTACCCTTCCATGATCGTTGCCGAGGCGGAGTTTTCCGGTTCGCGCAGCAGCGCCATCAATTCGGGCTTTCGCACCATCGCCGACTACATCTTCGGCAACAACATCGCGGCGCAGAAGGTGGCCATGACGGCGCCGGTACTGCAGCAAAGCAGCCAGCAGGCCAGCGAGAAGATCGCCATGACCGCGCCCGTGACCCAGCAGGGCGACGGCACGAGCTGGCGAGTGCGCTTCATCATGCCGGCCAGCTATACGCTGGCCACGCTGCCCAAGCCCAGGAATCCGGCCGTCACGCTGCGGGAGATTCCCGGCCGGCGCTACGCGGTGATCCGGTTCTCCGGGCTCGCGGGCGAGGACAGCCTGCGCCGCCACACCGAGGAGCTGCGCGCCTTTCTTGTTGGGCGCAACATCACGGCGGTGGGCGAGCCCAGCTATGCCTTTTACAACCCGCCCTGGACCCTGCCGTTCATGCGCCGCAACGAGGTACTGTTAGACGTGGGCGAGAGCAGCCCACCCCCGGCAGGCGGTACGCCCACCGGGAACTAGCGCAGCCGGCGCCCCTCATAGCCGGATCCGGGACACCCGTCCCACCACCCTGAGCACAGGAGCAACCATGACGACCAAGCTCGACAAAATCCTCTACACCGCCCACGCCCACACAACCGGCGGCCGCGACGGCCGCTCCGTCACCGACGATGGCCTCCTCGACGTGAAGCTGGCCGTCCCCCAGGCGATGGGCGGGGTCGGCGGCGCGACCAATCCGGAGCAGCTCTTTGCCGCCGGCTATTCGGCGTGTTTCATGGGGGCCATCAAGCACGTGGCCGGCCTCAAGAAGATCGCCGTGCCGGCCTCGGCGAGCATCGATGCCAGCGTGGATATCGGCCCCATTCCCCAGGGCTTCGGCATTGCCGTGAAGCTGGTGGTCACGCTGCCCGGGCTGGAGCGTGCGGCGGCCGAGGATTTGGTAGCGACGGCGCATCAGGTGTGCCCGTATTCGAATGCCACGAGAGGGAATATCGAGGTGGATTTGAGCGTGGCTTGAACGCCAGACAGCGCACGCACGCCAGATACCCTCTCCCGCTTCGCCGGAGAGGGGAGGCTCTATATCCGCGGGTATTGCGCAGCGATTAGGGGGTCGCCCCAGGCACCGTTTTTTCATAACGCGCCCAGTGCTCCGACAGTTCTCGCACCACCGGGCTGCCCACCCGATAGGCGTTTTCTATTGCTGGCCCATAAGCCGCGTAATTACCCGTAGCCTCGCTCTTGAGCAGCTCCGCAGCGCTCGTGCCTTTGGGCGGCATGGTGTAGTCGCTGCCGGTGCGCAGGTCGAGCGCGCGGGCAAGGTCCACGCGGCCGGCGCGGGCGAGGGCGGTGAGCGCCAGCAGGTAGGCGGAATCTTCTTCGGCGGACGTCACGAATTGGCCCCCGCCCCGGGTCCAGTACGGCACCCATTTTTCCGCCCAATCGGTCATCCTCGCGCCGAGCCAGAAACGGTCTGCCGTCAGGGTGTCGCCCAGCAGCACGAAGGGCGGGCGCAGCGCATTGGGCTGATCCCCGTAGCGGGCGCGCGCCGCCCGCAATTTGTCATCGTCCGGCAGGGCCAACGCGCGTGTCAGCGCGTAAGCCCAGTTTGCCAGCCCGGCATTGAGCTCGTAGGCCAGTATGCCGTTGTCGGATTCGACCGGCGGTGCCGGCTGCTCAAATGGCGCAGAGCGGTCGTAGGCCACGATGCCCGTTGACCATTCGGGCGGCATCTCACGCGCGTCGATCTCGTAGGCCAGGTCGCCGTCCACAACGTGCAGCGCCCAGGCAGCGGATCCGAGCGAGGCCCGGTTCGGATCGATACCGCCGATGCCGGCGAGGATCCAGTAGGCATGGCGCAAATCAAAGCGCGGATCCAGGCCCAGCGCCATGATCGACGCCGCTGCCCGGGCCTTGCCCACGCCGGTGACGATGCCCAGCACGTGGTCCTGTTCGTTGTAGCGCAGCGGCCGGTGGCCCTGGGGGAACGGCAGCTTGATGGGCAGCGGGTAGCGCCTGGCCCAGTTCTGGAACTCGCCCGGCGAGTCCGCGGCGTCGTTGTTTGACTCGAAGGTGGTTACCACCACCACCCGCACCTGCAGTGGCGCAGCTTCGGCCGAGGCAGGTTCGGCCGCGCACAGCGCTGCCATGGCGAACCCAAGTGCCAGCGCGCCTCTTATCCGCCGTCCCGGCATGCTGGCACCCACCTAGCGCACGCTGCGAGGATTGAAGTTCGGGTTCTCGATAAACCCGAACCGGTTGCCGAAGGGATCGCGCACTGCGCCAACGCGGATACCCTCGCCCACGTCCTGCACGGGATCGAGCAGGGTGGCGCCCAGCGACAGCAGTTTTGCTAGCGCCTGGGTGGCGTCCGTCACACCCCATAGCACCTGCGATCCGGCGACGCCGGATTGCCCATCCGGCACGAGCCCAAGCTCAAAACCGCCCACCTGGAAACCCACGTAGAACGGCTGGTCGAAGTACGGCTCCTGGCCCAGCACCGACGCGTACCAGCGCCGAGACTCGACCAGGTCGCTTACGGGGTAGATGGCGGTACGTAATCCGAGAATCATGCGGGTTTCCTCGAGTAACCACTATCAAACTGCGCTCATATCCTCGCTGGCGGAATCGCGCTGGAAGGCGCGCCGGTCGGGCGCAGTGCCGCCGGCACCGGCGGCGGCGCGCTCAACGACCGAATCGCCCGCCGCTTCGGCATCCTCATCGACGAGAAAACCCCCGCTCTGGTGCGCCCAGAGCCGCGCATAAAGACCGCCGGCCGCGAGCAGGCTCTGGTGGTCGCCCTCCTCCACGATGCGGCCCTCATCGAGGACGATGAGCCGGTCCATGGCGGCGATGGTGGAGAGCCGGTGGGCGATGGCCACAACCGTCTTGCCCTGCATGAGGATGCCCAGGCTTTCCTGTATGGCCGCCTCGACTTCGGAGTCGAGCGCGCTGGTGGCTTCGTCGAGCAGCAAAATGGGCGCGTCCTTGAGCATGACGCGGGCAATGGCAATGCGCTGACGCTGGCCACCGGAGAGTTTCACGCCACGCTCGCCCACCTGGGCATCGTAGCCACGGCGGCCCTTGACATCCTTGAGCCCGGCAATGAATTCGTCGGCGCGGGCGCTGCGCGCTGCCGCCTCCATCTGCTCCTGGGTGGCATCGGGCCGCCCATACAGGATGTTGTCGCGCACCGAACGGTGCAGCAGGGAGGTGTCCTGGGTGACCATGCCGATCTGCGCGCGCAGGCTCTCCTGCGTGGTGTGGGTGATGTCCTGGCCGTCGATGAGAATGCGCCCGCTGTCGATGTCGTAAAAGCGCAGCAGCAGGTTGACGATGGTCGACTTGCCCGCGCCCGAGCGCCCGACCAGCCCGATCTTCTCGCCGGGGCGTATCTGCAGGTCGAGACCATCGATGACGCGCCGCTCGCCGCCGTAGGAAAAACTCACGTTCTCGAAGCGCACGCCACCGCTGTCCACGCGCAGCGGCTGCGCATCCGGGCGATCCACCACGGCGCGCGACCGCGCCAGGGTGTTGATGCCGTCCTGCACCGTGCCCACGTTCTCGAATAGTCCAGCCATCTCCCACATGACCCAATGCGAGATGCCGTTGAGGCGCAGCGACATCGCGGTGGCAGCGGCCACCGCGCCCACGCCCACCTGGCCGCGCGTCCATAGCAGCAGGGCGATACCGGCCGTGCTGGCGATGAGCACGACGCTGAGCGCATGGTTGACGATCTCGAAGCCGCTCACGAGGCGCATCTGGCCGTTCACCGTCACCAGGAACTCGCGCATGGCCGAGCGCGCATAACCGGCCTCGCGCTGGGCATGGGAGAACAGCTTGACCGTGGAGATATTGGTGTAGGCATCGGTGATGCGCCCGGTCATCAGCGAGCGGGCGTCCGCCTGCGCACGCGCCACCCGCGCGAGGTGGGGCACGAAATACGTGAGCGCGCCCACATAAAGCGCCACCCAGCCCAGGAAAGGCCCGAGCAGCAACAGGTCGAAGCTGCCCACCACCGCGGCCATGGTCACGAAATAGATGACCACGAACACCAGGATGTCGGTAAGAACGAACCAGGTATCGCGCACGGCCAGCGCGGTCTGCATGACCTTGGCGGCGACCCGGCCCGCGAACTCGTCCTGGTAGAAACCCATGCTCTGCCCGAGCATGAGCCGATGGAAATTCCAGCGCATCAGCATGGGCAGGTTGCCGGCTAGCGTCTGGTGCTTGACGATGGTCTGCAGCGCAACAGCCAGCGGACTGGCCAGCAGGACAACGGTGAGCAGGATCAGGGTCTGGCGATTGTCGGCGAACAGGCGGGCCGGTTCAGATCGGCCGATGAGATCGACCACGTGACCCATCATCGCGAACATGAGCGCCTCGAACGCGCCGATGATGGCCGTGAAAAACGCCATCGCCACGATGTGCCGGCGCAAACCCTGCGTGCAGAACCAGATGAACGCCATGAACCCCTTGGGGGGCACGACCGGCTCGGCGTCGGGATAGGGGTCGATCAGGGATTCAAACCAGGCGAGCAAGGAAAGACTCCGGACGGGCGAAAAAAACGCGGGATAGGCCGTCAAGCCGCTTGCGGCCGCTCTGGCAGCGCGGCCCTTGCTGCGCTACAGCAGGCGCATTCTACCGGTGCGCCACGACGGCAACACCGCGCTGCGCGTTCAGCCGGGTCCGTTGCGCAGCAGCGTGTCGATGAGGACGTCTTTTTCGCTCCATTGCTGCTCCACCCACGCGCCGATGCGCTGGCGGTAGGCCTTGTCGCCAAGCGGATCGCTGCCGAGCACCGTGGCCGGGATTTCGCGCTGCTGGACCCGGACGATCACGGCCGGCACCCGGCCGCACAGCAGGTCCCAGAAACGGGGCGTTGCGCCCGGATAGACGATGGTCACATCCAGCAGTGCACCGAACTGCTCGCCCATGGTCGCCAGGGCAACACCCAGCCCGCCGATTTTGGGCTTGAGCAGATGGCGATACGGGCTGTTCTGCTGCCGCTGCTTGGCGGCCGTAAACCGCGTGCCTTCGACAAAGTTGAACACCGAGGTGGGCACGCGCTTGAACTTTTCGCAGGCCTCGCGGGTGGTGCGCAGGTCATTGCCGCGCGCGCCCTGCCCCTTGCCGCGCTTCATGAAAGGAAAGTCCAGCGCCCACCACGCGAGGCCGATCACCGGCACCCAGATCAGTTCCTGCTTGAGGAAGAATTTCAGGAACGGGATGCGCGTGTGGAAGATGCGTTGCAG
>CAIQGU010000061.1 GCA_903871435.1 uncultured Burkholderiales bacterium
TCAGCCTGGGCCCTCTGGCCGAGCGCTTCGCTGCGCTGGTTTGTGGCGATGACGTTGTCGAGGCCAAGCCCGCCCCCGACATCTATCTGCTTGCGGCCCGGCAGTTGGGAGTGCGCCCGCAGCATGCCTTGGCACTGGAGGATTCGCTGCCAGGCGTGGCTGCGGCCCGTGCAGCCGACATGCCGGTGATCATGATCCCTGACCTTGTCCAGCCCCCTGAACCGCCCGAATTCATCTGTGCAACGCTTGCCCAGGTTCGCGACTGGCTGCTGGAGCAGGCTGGCACGCAGCGTCCGGCCGATTGACCAGAAAGCTCCACGAGAAATTTTCTGCTGTGGTGCGCCGCCGCGGCGCGAGCGTGACCTGCCAAGGCCCGGATCAGAAGAAGGCTTGAATTCCGGTCTGGGCTCGCCCGAGTATCAGGGCATGAATGTCATGCGTGCCCTCGTAGGTGTTGACGACCTCGAGGTTCACCATGTGGCGGGCTATGCCGAACTCGTCGCTGATGCCGTTGCCGCCCAGCATGTCGCGCGCGAGCCGCGCCACGTCCAGCGCCTTGCCGCACGAGTTGCGCTTCATGATGGAAGTGATTTCGACGGCAGCCGTGCCGTCGTCCTTCATACGCCCGAGCCGCAGCACGCCTTGCATCGCCAGCGTGATTTCGGTCTGCATGTCGGCGAGCTTCTTCTGGATGAGCTGGTTGGCCGCAAGCGGCCGGCCAAATTGCTTGCGGTCGAGGACGTACTGGCGCGCCGTGTGCCAGCAGGCTTCGGCCGCGCCCAGCACCCCCCAGGAAATACCGTAGCGCGCCGAGTCCAGGCACGTGAAGGGTCCCTTGAGGCCGTCGGCATCGGGCAGTTCCTGGTCGGCGGGCACGAACACGTCGTCGAGAACGATCTCGCCGGTGATCGACGCGCGCAGTCCCACCTTGCCGTGTATGGCCGGCGCGCTCAGGCCTGCCATGCCCTTTTCCAGGATGAAACCGCGGATCCGGCCCGCGTCATTCTTGGCCCAGACAACGAAGACATCAGCGATGGGCGAATTGGAAATCCAGGTCTTGGCGCCGTTCAGGCGAAAGCCGCCGGGAACGGAGCGGGCGCGCGTGACCATGCTGCCGGGATCGGATCCATGGTTGGGTTCGGTAAGGCCAAAACAGCCGATGGCCGCTCCGCTGGCCAGCGAGGGCAGATACTTGTGGCGCTGTGCCTCAGAGCCGAAGCGAAATATCGGCAGTATCACCAGTGACGACTGCACGCTCATCATGGAGCGGTACCCGGAATCGATGCGCTCGATCTCGCGCGCGATCAGTCCGTAGCAGACGTAGTTGAGTTCCGAGCCACCATATTCGGCCGGGAGGGTGGCAGCCAGCAGGCCCAGTTCACCCATCTCGCGGAAGATCTGCGGCTCGGCCGATTCGGAACGGAACATCTGGGTGACGCGTGGCGCCAGTTTGTCCTGCGCGTAGCGCCGGGCCGAATCGCGCACCAGGCGCTCATCGCCGCTCAGTTGCTCGTCGAGCAGCAGGGGGTCATCCCAGTGGAATCCGGCTGCTGCCGCCGGCTTGAAACCTGGTTCGTTCATTGAAAATCTCCGATTCGCCAAGGCGGGCACCCGGACCTTTGCCAGTGCGGCCGCAGCGACCTGGGATGATACGCGCGAAAAAAAACCCATCCCAGGGGATGGGCCTGCGCCCACACGCGGCGATAGCGCCTACTCGCGCATGAATTCGAGCATCTTTTCCCGGACATCCTCGGGTATGGCGGTGGCCTCACGCGTTGCCTGCGAGGTGCACACGGCGATACGGTTCATCCGGACCCGCTGTTCACCGTCCTTGTCCACTCCCATGGTGAAGCGCACCGACGTGCGTCCGACATGGGTCACGGTGAGCCAGAAATCGACCGTTTCGCCCATCTTGGTCGGTTTTGCGAAGGTCGCTTCCATCCGCACCGTGGGCAGCGCCAGGCCGCGCGTCATGAGAAATTCGTCGAAGCGGATCTCGATCGCCTCGTAGAACCAGTCCTCGACCAGTGCATTTAAGATGTGGAAGTAGTTCGGATAGAACACGGTGCCCGTCGGATCGCAGTGCGAAAGGCGTATGAGGTACTGCTTTATGAACGTCATCTTGCTTCTCCATTGGGACGCGTGCCCGCGCAGGACCCGGCGCTACCGGGAACCTGCTGCAGGTGCCCGGAACGCCGCCTGCGGCGAAGTCACCCGGCGGAGTCGCCCGGTCGCCGCGTCCGGCGCAAGCACCCCCTCTGCCCGGATTTCGGCACTTTGTAACGCGATCTTTAACCGCGTCAAGCCCCGAATTGCAGTGCAAAAACGCCGTCTCCAATCCGGGCGTAAGCTTGGCCCCGGACGCGCTCCTGGCCGCCACCGGTCCCGGGGCGCGCGGTACCTGCCTGCCCCTGCAAGCCTTGCCTAGGAGCCCGCCATGTCCATCCACCATCCCCTCGCGTCTGCGGCCCGGCCGGGCCATGCGTTCGCCACCCTGGCTGGCGGCTGTTTCTGGTGCCTGGAGGCGGTATATGAAGAGCTCGAGGGCGTGATCGACGTCGAGTCGGGCTATTCCAACGGGAACATCGACAACCCCGATTACCGCCGCGTGTGCGGCGGTGCCACGGGCCATGCCGAAGTGGTGCGCATCGAATTCGATCCCGGCCGCATTTGCTATCGGGAGTTGCTGGAAGTCTTCTTTGCCATCCACGACCCCACTACCCCCAATCGCCAGGGCAATGATGTCGGATCGCAATACCGCTCGGCCATCTTCTATCACTCGGACGAGCAGAAAACCGAGGCCTTGCAGTTCCTGAAGGATGCGGGGCGCCTGTTCGAGGACGATATCGTTACCGAACTGGCCCCGGTGGACCGCTATCACCGCGCAGAACCGCATCACCAGGAATATTTTCGCAATAACCCGACCCAGGGCTATTGCATGTTCGTGATCGGACCCAAGGTGGAGAAATTCCGGCGCAGCTTCGCGCGCAAGCGCCGCTTGAGCGCGGTTTAGTCCGGAGCCCCGCCCGGCGTCTAGCGCATTGCAGGCAAGCGTTTGGCGGGGCGCCTGTCTATTGCTGGCGCGCCCGCTCGATGATCGCCTGGGTGTTGAGCACGGTCTGCTGCGATCGGGTATTGGGCACTGCCGGACCGATGCGAAAGCGCAGGTGTACCGTGGTGCCGACGTTGGCGGCTGTTTCCACCTTGAGCTGTGCGCCGATCTTCTGGGCCCGGTTGCGCATGTTGAGCAGGCCGCGGCCACCTACCCGTTCCTCGGAAACACCCACGCCGTTGTCCGCTATGCGGATATCGAGCATGCGCGCGTCGCCCGTGCCTTCCACCAGCAGTACCACGCGCACGGCCTGCGCCTTGCTGTGCTTGAGCGCGTTGGTGAGCGCCTCCTGGACGATGCGCAGTACGGGCAGCACCACGTCGGGATCGAGGCCGATTTCCTCGGGCAGGCGCCGCGCATCCCATGTCAGTTCCATCCCGGCGGCGCGCAGCCGCGGTTCCATGCGAAAACGCAGGTTGCCCAATGACGCCGTGAGGTCCGCGTCTTCGGCGGTGAGGGCATCGATCGCGAGGCGCATATCGTCTATCGATTCGCGCAGGATCTGGGCGAACTGGTCGTTGCTCACCGCCCCGCGCTCCACCAGCATCAGCGCCGACATGAGCTGCGAGCCCAGCCCGTCGTGCATGTCCTGCATGATGCGCTGGCGTTCCTGCGATTCGACCTTGATCCGTTCGCTCTCGCGCAGGCGCTCGAAGTTGCGCTTGAGCAGTTGCTCGCGTTCGCGCACGCGGGTCTCGAGTTCCATACGCGCCGCTTCCGTTTCGTGCATGGTGCGGATCAAGCCATCGATCAGCGGCGCCGCCAGCGCGACCAGCATGAGCGGCGCCGCGAAATTGATGAAGGGAGCGCCATCAATGGCGCCCAGGCCCAGCGCTCCGCCAAGGTCCAGCAGGGCGCTGACCACCAATACCGCGGCGCCGGCCAGCGCCAGCGGATGCGGCGCGGTCAAGCCGCGCGTGCGCCGGTACAGGCCGACGCCCATCGCTCCGGCCAATATGAGATACAGGCCCGGCTGCCAGGACAGAATGAGATACGGCTGGGCACGCATGCCGGTGCCCAGCGCCAGCGCCGGTCCGAGGGCCGCATACAAGGCGATCAGCCATTCCTCCCGGCGACGCGACAGCCCCGACATGCGCATCAGCGTTATCGAGATGGCGCCCACGAAGGCGGCCAGTCCGGCCATTGCAATCAGATTCACGCTCTGGCGCAGTCCGACCGGCATCACCTCCGCCAGCCAGGCGCCGCAGTAGCCCAGCCAGAACAGCGACGCGGCCGCCAGCAGCAGCGGCACCGCTTCGCGCCGCTGCAACCACAGCGCTCCGAACACGAGTATGGCCAGCAGGGCGATGGTTGCACCGCTCCACGTCCAGACGATTTCGGAGAAATACAGGAGCGCGTAGCTGTTCCACAATTCGCCCAGCGGCCCGACCTCGACGCCCGCCAGCGCATGCGCGCCGGGGCCGTACGTGGTTTCGATCAGGATCTGGTTGTCGCCCTCGACGAGGAGGGACGGGTCCAGCGTGAGCAGTTGCGGGCGCCGCCAGATGACGTGCCGTTGCTCGCTCTCGGAACTGACCGCACCGATGAATTTGCCATTGACGCTGAAGCGCCCCCCTTCACTGTAGTGCGACAGCAGTACCGCCCACGGTTGATTGGGAATCACGGCGAGGTCGAAATGCAGCCGCATGGCAACATGGTGCAGCGGCGAGCCTTCGAGGGTGGACCAGCGCAATGGCAGTCCAAAGGTGCTGGCGGCGGTGCCGGGCGTACCGTCGGCATTGTCGGGTAACGCCTGGGGGTCGGGCGCGACGAAGGTCCAGTCGAGCCGTCGCAGCGGCACTGCACCCGTGGCGCTGGCAGTAAGCAGCAGCAGCGCGGTTGCCGCGGCCAGCCATCTCAGCGGACGCGCCGATACGCCCGTGCGCGGGGCGCGCGCCGGCAGGCGTGGGTTCTCCTGGATTGCCAAGACCGCGGTCAGGTCTTGAGCAAGCCCATCTGGCTGGCTTCGTAGACGGCTTCGCCACGCGAGTGCACGGCCAGCTTGCGGTAGATCTTCTTGATATGCGCCGTCACCGTGTGCGGCGAGATACCGAGGATTTCGCCGATTTCGTTGAAGCTCATGCCTTTGGCGAGCAATTGCAGGATCTCGGTTTCGCGCGCGGAAAGCGGGTTGTTCTCGGTATTGGTCGAGCGTGGCGGCACGGTGTTGCTGCTGCTGGCCACGCCTCCCATGCGGGAGCGGATGGCACGCAGCACGCTGCGCGCCACTACCGGGCTGACCGGCGAACCGCCGGCCCGCAGCAGGCGTATGCAGGAGATCACATCCGCCGGGGTGGAGTCCTTGAGGATGTAGCCGGTTGCGCCGGCCTCTATGGAAGACACCACGTGCTGTTCGTCGCCGAACACCGTGACCACCATGATGTCGACATCGGGCTTGCGCTGGCTGACATTGCGGATGAGATCTATCCCGGTGCCGTCGGGCAGGCCCAGGTCGATCAGCATCACATCGAATTCCTCGCGGTCGATCAGCGCCTGCGCCTCCCGCTTGTTTGCCGCAACCCCGGCCAGACGCATGGTCGGCTCACTATCGATGATCTGGGCAAACCGGCGGCGAAACTCGGGTTCGTCCTCGACGATGATGATGGAGATCTGATCTGCGCTCATGGTCGGCTCACGGTCTCTGAATCGGGATGATCCGGTCCGGGCAGCCATCGTGTGCAATGGTTACCCCCCAGGCACCTATCATAGCCCGTTGCCGTGATTGCGACGAGGTCTTCCTGGCGTACCTGCGCCAGGGACTCATCCGAACGAGGGAATCGCGCGCGATCCAGCCGTACCGCGTACCCGCCCCCGGTTTCAGGGGGCGAGGCGCGTTCGCTGCCATACAGACAGGTGGCGGGTATAGAGCAGGCGGTCGTGCAAACGCGATGGCCGACCCTGCCAGAATTCGATCATCCCGGGCGCCACACGGTAGCCGCCCCAATGCGCGGGGCGGGGCGGGTCCGCCTGGCCGTCGAAGCGCTGCTCCATCTCGGCTGTGCGCGCCTCGAGCAGGCCCCGGCCGGGTATCGGCTGGCTTTGTGGCGATGCCCAGGCGCCGATGCGTGCTCCGCGCGGCCGCTGGCCGAAGTACAGGTCCGCGTCTGCGTCAGCCACTTTTTCCACGCGCCCGCTGATGCGCACCTGGCGTTCGAGTTCAGCCCAGTAGAACAGCAGCGAGGCCTGGGGGTTGCCGGCCAGTTCCAGGCCCTTGCGGCTGGAGAAATTGGTGTAGAAAACAAAACCGCGGCTATCGTACTCCTTGCACAGCACAATGCGCACGCTCGGCTGTCCGGCGGCGTCAACGGTGGCCAGGGACATGGCGTTCGGGTCGCGCCCGCCCCCGGCCACGGCCTCGTCGAACCAGCGCCGGAACAAGCTGTAGGGATCGTCGCCAGCCGCTTCCTCCGTGAGCTCGCCGCGGTGATATTCCGTGCGAAGATCGGCGACGAGGACGGGCGTTGGCGGGGTGGTGCGGGATGGTGAATTCATGTTGGCGTACTCCGTGCGATGGCCATCATTGCACGATTTTCGCGGTGCCGCAGGGGCGCAACGCATGCCCGCGCACGGGCGGGGCGGAGCACCGATGATCGACCCGTCGCCGGTCGCCGTGAGCGCCGAGCAGGACGGCGCGGCCTGCTCTGCGGACCCCGGACCCGTGGAGCGCCGGTTCGGCGGCGTGGCGCGCCTGTATGGTGAATCCGCTCTGGCGCGGTTCACGCGCGCCCGCGTGGGCGTCATCGGTCTGGGCGGCGTAGGCACCTGGGCGGCAGAGGCGTTTGCGCGCTCGGGGGTTGGGCACCTGCGCCTCATCGACCTGGACCATGTCTCGGAGAGCAATACCAACCGCCAGATACATGCGCTCGAGACCGAGTTCGGCAAAGCCAAGGTGGTGGCCATGGCCGAGCGCATACGGCTCATAAATCCGCACGCCAGCATTCAGGCCATCGAGGACTTCATCACCGCAGGCAACGCCGCGGAAATGCTCGACGGACTCGACCTTGTCGTCGACTGCATCGATCAGGTCATGGCCAAGGCGGCGCTCATTGCCCACGCCCGTCACAGCGGCATACGGGCGGTGACCTGCGGCGGCGCCGGGGGTCGCCGGGACCCCCTGCGCATCCGCCGGGCAGATCTCGCGCTTACCCACGGCGACCCCCTGCTGGCAGCCCTGCGCCAGCGGCTGCGGCAGGAACACGGTTTCAGCCGCGCCCGCGGCAAGGTCGCCCCGCCGTTCGGCGTGACCGCCATCTTTTCCGACGAACCGCTGCAGTGGCCGCTTGCCCCGCCCGGGTCACCCGACGGCGATGCCCTGGCCGCGGCCGGCAGCCCGCTCGCCTGCGGCGGGTATGGATCGGCGGTGACCGTAACAGCCACCATGGGATTCGTGGCCGCAGCCTGCGCGCTGGAGCTCTTGCAGAGCGGTGCTTGACCATCGCTTGACGCCTATCAAACCGGGTCCCGGCCGGTGGCCCTAGCATGCAGTGAAGGCTTGCTCCCCTTGGGGACCCTGGTCAGCTTGGGCGGGTCAGGCCTGCCGCGGAGGTCCTCGTGCACAGTCACCTGCCTGTCATGGTTTATCGCTGAAATCGGCGCGCTTGCGGGGGTAGCGGGCGTCCCGCCGGCATGAATGCGCGATTGGCGCAACGGCGCTGCACGCGCACGCTGGCTGTCCGGCGCTCGCGCAAGAGCCCGCTAGAGCCACCTCCGCGCCAGGGTCACCCACTCGTCATCGGGAGTTGCATCATGGAAAACATTGCTCTCACCACCAAGGCGGTCAACAGTGTGATCGCAAGCCTGGTTTCCCCATCAACCGGCGCCGCGCCGCGCGCCCGTGCAGATAACGAAACCACCGCCGACCCGAGTTATTTTGCCGTCGGCTTCAGTCCGATGGATGCCGTCCATCGCGAATTTCATGACCTGCTGGGCGCCCTGGGAGAGCCCGGTGATCAGGGCGAGAAGCTGCTGGCGCTGCACGAACACCTCCTGCGGCACTGCGGGCAGGAAGAGCGCTGGATGATCGACTCCGAATTTGCCGCCTGCGCCGGCCACATCCGCGAGCACGAGACCTTGCTCGAAGTGGTTTCCGAGGTGCGGCGGCGTTTCGATGCGGGTGATTCCGACATCGTCCAGAGCCTCGCCGACGAACTGCCACGGTGGTTCGAGCAGCACGCCAACACGATGGACGCTGCCCTTGCAACGCACCTGGGCAAGTTCGCGCAGCTGGGTGGAAGTCTCGAAACCAGGGTGGCCCAGGAAACCGCCGAAGCCTGACGGTTTGCCGCCCGCTAGGGCGTAGTCGCGGGCGCAGTCGCGGCGCCCGGTGTGCGTGCGACGGGTGCGGCACTGACACAGGCCTGGTCGGAGAACGTCACTCGGCCCTGGTCCTCGCACTTGAAGACCCGGCCCGGGTCCATGAGCACTTCATCGCGGTGCAGCGGCCCTTGCTCCGGCGTACGGGCCACCGGCGGGGGGACGGCGTTGACCTTGCGCGCTACCGCGGTATCTCTGTCGCCGCGGTTCTGGTCTATCCACCGGTAGACGAGCAGGCTCACGCTGCCGATGAGCGCGAACATGACCAGCGCCGTCAGCAGTCGCAGCGACAGGTCGAAGCTGGCGTCGGCCGCGTTCGCGCCCGGGGACAGGCCCGGCCCGACGGTATCGCCGGCCTCCGCGTCCTCATTCATGCTGGCATCTTCTGACATTCTGGACATCGCTTCCGACCGGCGCCCCGGCGTTGCTCGCGGCCAAGCGCCACGCCCGATTATGAACCCGCCGGGCCGCCGCGCCGGGCCATAATCCGGTTCCCGTCCCTCCCAAGCCAAGGCCCCAGCGGGCCCGACCTGAGCATGCGCATTGCGTCCTTGAACCGGCGCCCGCCGGAAAATCCGTCGGCCAGTACAGCACCGTACCGTCGCACTTTTCTTCTGGCCGCCGCTGCCGTTGCAGCGCTGATTGGCGCCCTTGCGCCGTCCTGCCCGGCGCGCGACCGCCCGGAACCGCGCAGCATTTCACCCCGCGGACCCTTGCTGGCGCCCGAGCAGGCGATGGTTGCGCTTTTCGAGAATGCCGCTCCTTCGGTGGCCTATATCACTACGGAAGTCGTGAACCGCGCCGGTTTTTTCGGTGCCGAGGTCGCGCGCGGCGCCGGCAGCGGTTTCGTGTGGGACGCTGCCGGCCATATCGTCACGAACAATCACGTGGTCGAGGGTGCGACACACGTCTACGTTCAGCTCGATGCCGGCGACGCCATCGAGGCCAAGGTAGTGGGCGCCTCGCCGGAATACGACCTTGCGGTGGTGCGCCTCCTGCACAAGCCGCGCGATCTTCGACCCATAGGCCTGGGCACCTCGGGCGACCTGAAGATCGGTCAGCTGGTCTACGCCATCGGCAACCCTTTTGGCTTGCAGCGCACGCTCACGCACGGCATCGTGAGCGCGCTCGAGCGCGAGTTGCCCACCAGCTATGGGCGCGAGATCGCGGGCGTCATCCAGACCGACGCTGCCATCAACCCCGGAAACTCCGGCGGGCCGCTGCTCGATAGCGCCGGCCGGCTGGTTGGCGTGAACACGGCAATACGATCGGAGTCGGGAAGCTCCGCCGGCATCGGCTTTGCCATTCCGGTCGATCTGGTCAATCGTGTTGTCCCTTCGCTCATTGCCCGGGGGCGTGCGCCTTTGCCGGGAATTGGCATCACGCCGGTACGTCCGGATCTCGTCGAGCGAGCCGGTATAGCCGGCGTGGTCATCGCCGAGGTGCGGCGCGGCACACCGGCAGCCGATGCCGGCCTCAAGCCGATGAACCCCAAGAGCGGCAATCTCGGCGATGTCATCGTCGCGGTCAATGGCAAGCGGATCGAGGGCTTGTCGAGCTTTGTCGCCGAGCTGGGGCGCATCGGGGTCGATGGCGTCGCTGAATTGACGGTGGTGCGCGACGACAAGGAGCGCACGGTGCGGGTACGGGTCATCGAGGTAGGCAGCTAGGCGCGTGCTCACCGGCGCGCA
>CAIQGU010000062.1 GCA_903871435.1 uncultured Burkholderiales bacterium
ATGCGCGCCCCGGGGATCCGCGGGGTCCCTTCGGCCATGGCGGACTGCAGTGCGAAGCCTGCCACGGCCCCGGGGGGGCGCACGTGCAGGCCCGGGGCCGCCGCATCGCAGGCATCGTCGGCTTCGGCGCGAAAGCCGTCGCTCCGGTAGTGCAACAAAATGCGATGTGCCTGGGTTGCCACCAGGCCGATGCCGGGCGCGACTGGGCAGCCAGCGCGCATGCCGGCAGCGCCGTGGCCTGCGTGCAATGCCACCAGATGCATGCGGAGCACGACCCGATGAAATCCGCACTGGCGCAAACCGCCGTGTGCGCGTCGTGCCATCAGCCCCAGGGCGCCGGACTGAACAAGCCCTCGCACCATCCCCTGCGCGAGGGCAAGATGAGTTGCGCGTCCTGCCATTCGCCACATGGCAGCACCGCGCCCGCGCAGCTCGTCCGCAGCTCGGTTAATGAAACCTGCACGGGCTGTCACGCGCAATTCCGCGGGCCGTACCTCTGGGAGCATCAGCCCGTGACCGAGGATTGCAGTGCCTGTCACGATGCACATGGTTCCGTGCAACCGGCATTGCTCAGGAGCCGCACGCCGTTCCTGTGCCAGCAATGTCACGAAGGCGCCGGCCACCCGTCGGTGGCGAGTACGCCGCAGGACCTCGCCAATGGCCGGGCCAGTGCCTATGTCCTGGGCGCCAATTGTCTCAATTGTCATTCGCAGGTGCATGGCTCCAACCACCCGGCGGGCCGCGCCTTGATGCGCTAGCGAGCACTCGTGAAAAACACTTCGAAGTTCCCACGGATTTCACCGCGCATCGCGATTGCGCCGCCGCATCGCGTCGCTTCCCTTGCGTGGTTCGCTTGTGCATGGGGTTTGGTTAACGCATTGGCTTCCTTGACGGCACAGGCCGAGCCGCTTGCCAACCCGCCGGACACGAGTACCTGGACGTGCAGCCAGTGCCCGTTCCTGGTGGGCGCGACCGGCCAGGCGGAACTCGGTACCGTTGCCGTCAAGGGCGCCAATGCCAGCTATGGTCGCTACACCGGTGAGGATCGCAGTGGCGGCTATGTGGATGCGCAGGCACAGGGCCAGGCGCGCAGCGCTGCCGGCGATTACCTGTCCTTCGATCTGCAGCGGCTGGGCCTGCCATCGCGGGATGCCGCGCTTACCGCGGGGCACGAGGGCCGCTATGAACTGACCGTGAGGTACGACGGCCAGCCGGATCGCATCTCGGACACCGCCGTGACGCCGTTTGCCGGCAGCAGCGGCGGATTGCACCTGCCGTCCGGCTGGGTACCTGGCGCTACCACGACGGGGATGAGCGCGCTGGCCGGCAGTCTGGCGCCGATAAACCTGGGAACCGAGCGGCGTGCAGTTGCGCTGGATGCGCGCTATCGCCCCGCCGCCGGCTGGACGATCTTTGGTGCTATCCGGCACGAGGAGAAGGTGGGCATGGTTGCCAATGCCGCGAGCTTCCTCACCCAGTCGGTTCAATTTGCCCAGCCACTGGATACGGTAACCAATACGCTGGAGGCCGGTGTCGCCTGGGCGGGCAAACATACCAGTGCACGGCTGAGCTATTCGGGATCCTGGTTCGAGAACAGCGCAAACGGCCTGCGCTTCGACAACCCGTACGTGCCGCTCGTTGCCGGCTCCACCCAGGGACAGATCGGCCTGCCGCCGGCCAATACCCTCCAGCAACTGGCGGGCAGCACGCAACTGCAGTTGCCCTGGCGTTCCACCACGCTCACCGTGTCGGCGTCGCTGGGAACCCTGCGGCAGAACGCCGCGTTCGTTCCGGTGAGCACGCTGCCCGGCACGCCGGCACCGTTGCCCGCCTCGCTGCAGGGCGACGTGCGCCTGAGCCACTACGCGGTTAGCCTGGCATCCGCACCCCTTGCGGGACTGATCGCGCATGCCAGCGCCCGATTCGATGGCCGCGAAGACCACACGGCGCCACAGACCGTCAACACCGTTGTGAACGATACCTTTTCGGGGGGCGCCGTGGTGACGCCGCGTTACGGGCAGAACCGTTCGAATCTGGAGGGCGGGGCGGACTACGCGTTGCGGCCCTGGCTGCGCGCCGGCGTCGGCGGCAGCTTCCGTGAGGTGCGCTACGCGCCCGGTCAGGTGCTTGACCACAGCGACGAAGTGGAAAGCTGGGGCCGGGTAAGCGCTGTGCCAGGTGATGGCATAACGCTGGGCCTGAAGGTGGGCAATGGACTGCGCAAGGTTTCGGGCTTGAACCTTGCAGCGCTGCCTCCGGCGGAAAATCCCCAGGTGCGTGCGTTCAACACCGCGCCGCGCGACCGCAGCTTCGCCACGGTTTCGGGATCGTGGGCGGTAAGCGCGGCGCTCGCGCTGGCCGTCGAGTCCACGCTGGCCAACGACGATTACCGCAAGTCGACCCTGGGACTGCAGAGTGTTCACGAACGCAGCTCCTCGGCCAGTCTTACCTGGACGGCCAGCGAAGCGCTGAGCGGAACCGTGGATGCGGCGTATCAGAGCCGTTACGCGCTGCAAAGCGGCGCGGGGGGCTCGCCGGGTCCGGGCTGGCTGCTGGCAGACCGCGAGCGTTACTGGAACCTGGGCGCCGGCGGCCGCTGGACGCACGCGCGCTGGCTGTTTGCTCTCGATTACCGCTACGCCCCGTCGTCGAGCAACAGCGACGCTGTGCAGGGCGGCCCCAATGAACCGTTCCCCCAGAACACCACCCGCCTGGAGTCGGCGGCGCTGAACGTGAGTTACCGCTGTTCCGCGGCTTTGCAGTGGCACCTGCGTATGGCGCACGAGAGCTACCACTCGAGCGATTGGGCTCTCGATGGGGTGGGGCCCCAGACCATACCCAATCTGCTCGCGCTGGGCGTGCAGTCCCCCCATGACAGTGTCAACTTGCTCGGCCTGAGCATTCGCTACCAGATCGGCGCCACGGGGATAGCGAAATGAGGGCGGCTCCCATGCCTGCCCTGGCGCCGCGCCGTCATCCACGCACACCATTAGGCATACATCACCATGCATGAGCAACCCGTGCGCGACCCCTTGTTGACCGTCCCCGCCGGATCGAGCCCCGATCCCTCGGCGCTGCTCGGTGGCCCCGGAAGGCTTGCCGCCCTGCGCCGCTGCTTTCTGGCGACGCGCCCGCCGTTTTTTGCGGCGTCGGTGATGCCGGTGCTGGTGGGCACCGGCTGGGCGGTAGCCACCGCGCATCGCTTCAACGGCCTGACCTTCACTCTGGCCTTGTTGGCGACGGTGCTTACCCATGCAGCGGCCAACGTCTTCAACGATGTGGGTGACGATGTGATTGGCGCCGATGCCGGCAACGACGGGCGCATGCATCCTTACACGGGGGGGTCGCGTTTCATCCAGGCCAATCTGGTGTCGCGCGCGGACATGGCGCGTCTTGCAGCCGTGCTGGCACTTGCCGCCATGCTGGCAGGTGCCGTGCTGGCCGTCATGCGCGGCCCGGGCGTGCTGCTGCTGGGAGGTCTGGGTCTGCTGCTGGCCCTGTGCTACTCCCTGCCGCGCGTGCAGCTGTCGGCGCGCGGTGCCGGCGAGCTCGCGGTGGCCGTGGGTCTGGGCGCGCTACCCGTGCTGGGTGCCGCCTGGCTGCAGTCCGGCACCATCGACAGCGGCGCAGTACTCGTTTGTCTTCCCGTGAGCGCGTGGGTGGGAGCCATCCTGGTGATCAACGAAGTCCCCGATCTCGAGGCCGATCGCCGCGCGGGCAAGCGAACACTGGTGGTGCGATGGGGTGAGCGCGGTGCGCGCGTGATTTATGCCGCGCTGACGGCGGTCGCGCTGGGCGCCAACCTGCTGGCAGTAGCGCTTGGTGATCTGCCCCCGTGGTTTGCCCTGGCCTCCCTGGGCCTGGCGGCCCTGGGCATAGCGGCACTGCGGGGGATCTCATTGCAGGTGCAGCTCCGCCTGCGCCTGCGCCGGAGCATCGAGTGGACGCTGGCCATCCATACGGTTGGCTGCCTCCTGCTCGTTGCCGCCATTGCCGGTTAGGGGCCAGGCGGTGGTCGCACGCTTGCAAATCTCAGGAAGCGATCGCTTCCCGAACGGCCTGGTCGAGTCTTTCCAGTCCGAACGAAACATCGATCCGCGCCCCGTTGACGAAGAACGCCGGCATCGAACGTATACCCAGGTGCCGCGCGCCTGCCATGTGCTCCTGCACGCGTTGCAGGTAGATCCGTCCCTGCATTTCATGGTCGTAGCGGACCAGATCCGCCCCCACGCGGTCGGCGTATTGGCGCAGGGCGTTTTCCTTGAGGTGATCCTGGTTTTCCAGCAGCAGTTCCAGGTAGGGCCAGAAGTGCCCCTGCGCCGCAATGGCTTCCGACGCTTCAGCGGCGAGCTCGGCGTGCGGATGGATCGCCGTCTCCGGGTAATGGCGGTAGACAAAGCGCACGTGCTTCGGGTGTTCCCGCAGCA
>CAIQGU010000063.1 GCA_903871435.1 uncultured Burkholderiales bacterium
GATTCCTTCCACCTTTTCCTGCCAGGCCATCAACTGGGCCAAGCTGCAGCGAAGGGAGGTGGAGCCCCCATTCCGGCCCAGCGTGCGCGACGCGCACGACGTGACGAATTTCGACGAGCTGTACACCAAAATGACGCCGAAGGACTCTCCGGTCCCGACGCCGACGGGTAGGTCCCCTCGGCTCTTCCTCCTGCTCTTAAGTGCTCACTGGCGAGGAAACGCCCCTCCGTGGGGGCTGGGGGGATAGTGGTCGAAGTCATCTTCGAATTCCCCAAACGCCCTCCCTTTCCGTCTCTCTCCCTGTTGCCCTTTGTTTTTCTCTTGGTCAGGCACTTGCTCCGCTTTCCTCGACTTCAAGATCTACAAAGCCTTACTCTGCATGAAGAAGCTGTTCAGCTAGTAAAGACTGATCCTGCCTTGCTGCTACAAGCTCAAGACACCCTAGAGCGTTGGCTTGCTACGGCGGCTCCTGCTTTCCCAAGGATGTGCGGGCGCTGCTGGCCATGGCGCGCGAGAACGTGCTGCCGGCACGGCTGCTGTCCGCCGTTCACGATGTCAACGAAGAGCAGAAGCACGTCCTCACCACCAAGCTGCGCAATGCCTTGGGCGGCGAACTGCGCGACCGGGTGATTGCCGTCTGGGGCTTGGCGTTCAAGCCCAACACCGATGACGTGCGCGAAGCCCCCAGCCTGGTGCTGATTCGCAATGCGATCGCCGCGGGCGCCACCATCCGCGCCTACGACCCCCAGGCGCGGGAAACGGCGCGTGCCCTGCTGGGCGACACCGCGCGCAAGGTCACCTTCTGCGACAGCGCCGATGCGGCCTGCACGGACGCCGATGCGCTGGTGGTGGTCACGGAATGGCTGGAGTTCCGCAGTCCCGACTTCACCGCGCTGGCGGGCAAGTTGCGGGCGCGCGTCCTGGTGGACGGCCGCAATCTGTACGACCCGCGTGCGGTACGGGCGGCGGGGCTGCATTATGAAGGGATAGGGCGCAGCGTTTGAGTACCCTCACCCCCGGCCCCTATCCAAATAGGAGCTTGAACTGATACTCGTCACCGGCTGCGCGGGCTTCATCGGACACGCTGTCACCCGCGCGTTGCTCGCGCGCGGCGAGCGTGTGCTGGGCATCGACAATCTCAACGCGTACTACGACCCTGCGCTCAAGCGCGACCGCCTTGCCACGCTCGATGGTGCAGCTTTCACCTTCCTGCCGGTGGAAATGTCCGACCGGCCAGCGCTCATGGCGGCGCTGAAGGCCCACGCGCCGCGGCGCGTCATCCACCTCGCCGCGCAGGCGGGCGTGCGCTACTCGTTCGAGAATCCGCAGGCCTACGTCGACAGCAACATAACGGCCTTTCTCAACCTGCTCGAATGGGCGCGGGCGGACGGATCGGTGCAGCATATCGTCTATGCGTCGTCCTCCAGTGTCTACGGTGGAAACACCAAGCAGCCCTTTGCCGTCGGCGACGCGGTCGATTTACCGGTCAGCCTCTACGCCGCCACCAAGCGGGCCGACGAACTCATGGCGCAGGTCTATGCGCTGCAGTTCGACCTGCGCCTTACCGGCCTGCGCTACTTCACGGTCTACGGTCCCTGGGGCCGGCCCGACATGGCACCGCTGAAGTTTGCGCGGGCGATCTTCGAAGGCCGCCCCATCGAGGTCTACGGCCAGGGCGATATGCGCCGCGACTTCACCTACATCGATGACATCGCCCGTGGCACGGTACTGGCGCTCGATGAAACCGGGCACTTCGGGTCCGTGCCGCACCGCGTTTACAACCTGGGCAATAACCATCCGGAACCCTTGCTGCGGTTCATCGATGTGCTCGAGGCGGCCGTGGGCCGCCCTGCCGTGCGGGTGATGCAGCCCATGCAAGCAGGCGATGTGCGCGAAACTTCGGCCGATATCGACCTGACCATTCGGGACCTGGAGTGGAAACCCACCACGACCATCGACGCCGGGCTGCCGCGTCTGGTCGACTGGGTGCGCGGCTACTACCACTACGACGGCCGTTAGCCACTCGCAACCAGCCGCTTGGCACGGGCGCTTAGCCATTAGTGCGCCGCCGCAACGCTGATGCGGCAATGCTGCGAATCGGCGCGACGCCGGCAAGTGCGGATCGCTCCCCCGTTCAACCGCCGGCGACCGGCGTCACCGCATCGACCGACCACGCGGCATCGTGCACCGGCAGCGCCGCGATTTCCTGCCCCTGGGCGGTAATGGGCGGTAGCGCCGGCGGCACCTGACGGCGCAAGGTAATGGTGCCGGAATTGCGCGGCAGTCCATAAAAATCGGCACCGTGGTTGCTGGCGAATCCCTCGAGGCGGTCCAGGGCACCGGCTTGTTCAAATGCCTGCGCATACATTTCCAGCGCCAGCGGCGCCGTGAAGCAGCCGGCGCAGCCGCAGGCCGACTCCTTTTCCGCGCGGGGGTGCGGCGCGCTGTCGGTGCCCAGGAAGAAGCGCGCGTTGCCACCGGTGGCGGCCGCCACCAGAGCGGCACGGTGACCTTCGCGCTTCAATACCGGCAGGCAGTAGAAATGGGGGCGCATTCCGGCAGCGCCGTCGGCGCCCAGGAACATGGCATTGCGGTTGTAGAGCAGGTGGTGCGCCGTGATGGTGGCGGCCACGCGCCCCCGTGCTTCCTCGACATACTGCACGGCATCGCGTGTGGTGACATGCTCGAGGACGATGCGCAGGCCGGGGAAGTCGCGCTGCAGCGGCGCGAGTACCTCATCGAGGAACAGGCGTTCGCGATCGAAGACATCGACATCGGCGCGGGCAAGCTCGCCATGCACCAGGAGCGGCAGGTCGAGGCGCTCCATGCGGGCCAGCACAGCGCGGCATTCGGCCAGCGAGCGCACGCCGGCATCGGAATTGGTGGTGGCACGCGACGGATAAAGCTTGACGGCGTGAACGTAATCGCTGGCGTGGGCGGCGTCTATCTGCGCGGGCGTGGTGGCTCCGGTGAGGTAAAGCGTCATCAGCGGCTCGAAGGCCAGGCCCGGCGGCAGCGCGGCCATTATGCGATCGCGGTAGGCGTGGGCTTGTTCGACCGTGGTGACCGGCGGCCGCAGGTTGGGCATGACAACCGCACGGGCAAAGACGCGGGCGGTATACGGCAGCACCGCGGCCAAGGTTGCGGCATCGCGCAGGTGCAGGTGCCAGTCATCGGGTTGGCGTATGGTCAGTGTCTGCACGGCGGGCTCGGGAATTTGGGGGGCGGTTGACGGCAAGTTGACAGCCGGTTGACAGTGGTTTGATGGCCGGTTGGCGGCAGGTTCACGGCTTGTCCTGCGTCGCCTAGGCAGCAGCCAGGCCCTCGGCCCGTTCGGATTCGTGCTGCTGGAGCGACCACATGCGTGCGTAGGTGCCGCCGCGCGCCAGCAAGGCCGCATGGGTGCCGCTCTCGATGATGCGTCCGTGGTCCATCACCAGGATCTGATCGGCATTGACAACGGTGGAGAGGCGATGGGCGATGACCAGCGTGGTGCGCTGCACGCTGGCCGCGTTGAGCGCTGCCTGGATGGCCACCTCGGTGCGCGTATCCAGCGCCGAAGTCGCTTCATCGAAGATCATCAGCGCGGGGTCCTTGAGCAGCGTGCGGGCGATGGCCACGCGCTGCTTTTCCCCGCCGGAGAGCTTGAGGCCGCGCTCGCCCACCAGGGTGCGGTAGCCGTCGGGCAGCGATTCGATGAACTCGTGGATGTGCGCGGCGCGCGCCACCGCCACCACTTCGTCGTGCGTGGCGCCAGGCTTGCCGTAGGCGATGTTGTACTCGATGGAATCGTTGAACAGTACCGTGTCCTGCGGCACGATGCCGATGGCCGCGCGCAGCGAGCGCTGCGTGAGACCGCGAATGTCCTGGCCGTTGAGCAGCACCGCCCCGCCCTGCACGTCGTAGAAACGAAACAGCAGCCGCGACAGCGTCGACTTGCCGGCGCCGGTTGCGCCGACCACCGCGCAGGTGGTGCGGGGCGGAATCGTGAATTCGACGCCGTGCAGGATGCGGCGGCGCGTGTCGTAGCCGAAATCGACATTGACGAAGCGCACCTCGAGCGAACGGTCGCCGCCGGCTGCGGCGCCCGGGAAAACCAAGGGCCGGGCATCCGGGCTGTCGGCGATCTCGCGGTTTTGCTGCAGCAGCCGGAACATGCGGTCCATGTCGGTCAGCGCCTGGCGGATCTCGCGGTAGATCACGCCCAGGAAATTGAGCGGCACGTACAGCTGGAGCAAGAAGGCGTTGACCAGGACGAGGTCGCCGATGGACATGGTGCCCGCCTGCACCCCGAGGGCGGCCCGCCACAGCATGCCGGTGAGGCCGACCGCGATGATGGCCTGCTGGCCACCGTTGAGCAGGTTGAGCGAACGCTGCACGCGCAGGCCCATGCGCTCCTGCTGGGCCAAAGTGGCGTCGTAGCGCCGGGCCTCGAATTCCTCGTTGTTGAAGTACTTGACGGTCTCGTAGTTGAGCAGCGAATCGACCGCATTGGACGACGCGCGTGCGTCGAGTTCGTTCACCTCGCGCCGAAAGCGCGTGCGCCAGTTGGTCACCGCCAGGGTGAAGGCGATATAGACCACGAGACTGGCGCCCACGATGATGGCGAACCAGATCTCGTAGTGGGTCAGCAGATAGCCGAAAACGAGGCTGATCTCGACCAGGGTTGGCAGGATGGAATAGAGCGTGAAGCTGACCAGCGACGAGACGCCCCGCATGCCGTGGTCGATCTCGCGCGTGACGGCACCGGTACGGCGCTCCAGGTGAAAGCGCAACGAAAGTTCATGCAGGTGGCGGAAGGTCTTCAATGCCAGGGTGCGTACCGTCGATTGCGTCACAGTGGCGAAGAAAAATTCGCGCAGTTCGCCAAACAACGAGGTGGCCAGCCGCAGCGCGCCATAGGCCACCACCAGTCCGATCGGCGCCAGCGCAATCTTGGCCGCAGTGCCAGCGCCGGCCGGCGACGCCGAAAGCGCATCGACAATATGCTTGAGCAGTATGGGCACGCCCACCACGGCCACCTTGGCGAGCACGAGCGCGATCACCGCCAGCGCGACGCGGCCCTTGTAGGCCAGCAGGTAGGGCAGCAGCGAACGCAGCGTCTGCAGATCCCGGCGCGGCTGCCCCGCCTCAGGCGGCGCTGCCGGTTCCTGTCCACCCCTACCCATTACTGCACGCATAGATCCCCTGGTTTTTACACGAACGGTGTCTCGAACGGCTGCGGCCACCCTGGCAGGCCCGCAATCTCCCGATTATCGCGCGTCTGGGATCGCCACCGCAGGCGCCACCGCAAGCGCGGCCGCAGGGCGGTCCAGAAGCTGCTGGCCCCGTCGAAATCGCGCAAAATGCGCCATGGGCAGCCGCTTGGCCGGGCACGGCCCGCGCCATTACCCAAGGGCACCCTGCCATGAGTCCAGTTCCACCGCTGCACCTGCCCGACGAAGACCCGGTCCTGCGCATGGTTCCCATGCCGGCGGACGCCAATTTCCATGGCGACGTGTTCGGCGGCTGGATCATGGCGCAGGTGGATATTGGCGGCGCGATCCGCGCTGCACGGCGCGCCAACGGCCGCGTTGCAACCGTAGCGGTCAACAGTTTTGTCTTCAAGGAACCGGTTTTCGTTGGCGACGTGGTGTCCATCTATGCCCGCATCCTGCGCACGGGGCGCACCTCGGTGACCGTCGACGTTGCGGCGTATGCCGAGCGCAGCGGGAGCATGGGCGAAGTGGTGAAGGTGACCGAGGCGACGGTGGTCTATGTGGCGACGGGTGCGGACCGGCTGCCGCGCCCGCTGCCACCGCTGCCAGACGCCGATCCGGCACTGGATGCAGCATCGAATGCAGCACCGGATGCAGCGCGGGATGCAGCGCAGGCGACGCCGGGCGACCATGGCTGAATCCAGCACGGGGGTGGCTACCGAGTGGCGGCACCGCGGAGGCATGCTGGCGCCGGTGCAGGCGGCGCTGGCGGTGGAGATGCCCGTGGCCCTGGAGTACAACGGCATCTCGCATGCCGTCATGCTGGCGACACCGGATGACCTGGAGGATTTTGCGCTGGGCTTCTCGCTGAGCGAGGGCATTATCGATCGCGCGGGCGACCTCTATGGCGTCGAGGCAACGCACGCTGCCGGCGGCATCACATTGGCCCTGGACATCGCTGCGGGCGCGTTCGCCCGGCTCAAGGAGCGGCGCCGCTCGCTGGTGGGCCGAACCGGCTGCGGCATTTGCGGCACGGAAAGCCTGGACCAGGTACTGCGGCCCTTGGCGCCCCTGGCCGCTCCACTCTGGCGGCTGGCGCCGGCTGCGCTGGAGCGCGCATCCACGGCGCTACCCGGTGCGCAAGCGCTGCTACAGCTCACCGGTGCCACCCACGGCGCGGCCTGGTGCGCGCCCGATGGCACCATTGTGCAGGTGCGCGAGGACGTGGGCCGGCACAATGCGCTCGACAAACTGATTGGCGCCCTGGTCGGCGCCGGCGTCGCCCGCGACCAGGGCTTCGTCCTGATCACCAGCCGCGCCAGCGTCGAGATGGTGCAAAAGTCGGCAACGGCTGGAATCTCGATGCTGGCGGCGGTTTCCGGCCCGACCACGCTGGCCGTGCAGACGGCCGATCAACTAGGGGTGACCCTGATCGGCTTTGCGCGCGGCGCCCGTTTCTCCGTCTATACCCACCGCAACCGCGTGGAGCCCAGCGATGACCACAGCCCTGCGACCGATAACGGCGCTCGCCCTGGCCTGCCTGATCCCCCTGACGGCAACAGCGGCGCCTGATCCGACCGCCCTGCGCGAGCGCATTGATGCGACCATCCGCCCGCTCATGGCGGAACACCGGGTACCCGGCATGGCGGTGGCCGTGACAATTAACGGCCAGGCCTACTTCTTCAACTACGGCGTGGCGGCGCGCGAGACCCGGGTGCCGGTGTCCGAGACGACCCTTTTCGAACTGGGGTCGGTGAGCAAGACGTTCACGGCCACGCTGGCCCTGTACGCGCAGGCCCTGGGCCAGCTGTCGCTGACCGACCACCCGGGCAAGTACATGCCGCAGCTGGCGGGGAGCGCCATCGACAAGGCGACCTTGCTGCACCTGGGCACCTATACCGCGGGGGGCCTGCCGCTGCAGGTGCCCGATGCGGTGACCGATGAGCCGAGCATGGTCCGGTATTTCCAGGACTGGCAGCCCGCCGCGGAGCCCGGTACGCAGCGTCAATATTCCAATCCCAGCATAGGGCTGTTTGGATATCTCGCCAGCCTCGCACTGCATCGCGGATTCGCCGATGTCGTTGAAACGGATCTCCTGCCCAAGCTGGGTCTGGCGCACACCTACGTACGTGTTCCGGAAAGCGCCATGGCCAACTACGCCTGGGGCTACGACAAGGAGAACAAGCCCGTGCGAGTGACCCCGGGCATGTTCGACGTGGAGGCCTATGGCGTGAAGTCGACCGCTGCCGACATGATCCGGTATGTCCAGATCAACATCGATGCCAGCGTCGCTGGCAGCAGCCTCGAGGAACCGGTTCGACAGGCGGTGGAGGGCACCCACAGGGGGTACTTCGCGGTGGGTGCGATGGTGCAGGGGCTGGGATGGGAGCAGTACCCGTACCCGGTATCGCTGGAACGCCTGCTGGAGGGCAATTCCGAGCAGATCATCTTCGAGCCCAATCCGGTAAAACGCCTTGCCGCTACGGATTCCGGGCCCCATCTGTTCGACAAGACGGGGTCAACGAATGGCTTCGGCGCTTACGTGGCGTTCGTTCTGCAGCGCCGCATCGGCGTGGTGCTGTTGGCCAACCGCAGTTACCCCATTGCCGACCGCGTGCGCGCCGCTGCAGCCATACTCGACGTGCTCGAATGACTACGGCGTCAGGGTGTTGTGCAGCTCTCCGATACCCGCTATGGAGATGGTCACGTGGGAACCATCCTTCATCGAGCCCACGCCAATGGACGTTCCCACCGCGATGACATCACCCGGGTACAGCGTCAGGTCACCGGATAGGTGGCTGACGATTTCGGGCGGCGTGAAGATCATGTCCGACAGCGGGTAGTTCTGACGCTCCGAACCATCGAGCACCGTCACGACCCGCGCGGCCGACCAGTCGAGGTCGGTATGGATGGCCGGCCCTATGCAGCTGAAAGTGTCGAAGCCCTTGGATCGCGTCCACTGCGCGAAATTCTCGTCCTCGCCGATGATCTCGGCCGCCGTGACATCGTTCACGCAGGTGTAGCCCAGGATGTAGCTGCTGGCCTCGGCCACGCTCACGTTGGCGCACTTGCGGCCGATGACGATGCCAAGTTCACCTTCAAAAACTATCTTGCCGGCGTAACGCTGCGGCCGGCGTATGGCATCTCCCGTGCCGATCACCGAGGTGGCCGGCTTGATGAGGAACAGCGGGTGCGCGGGCGCCGCCTTGCCCAGCTTTTCGCCCAGCGCACGGAAATTGTTCCATAGGGCAATCACCTTGGTTGGCGTGCAAGGAGCGGCCAGCCGCACATCGCCCAGCGCGATGCGGCGGCCGGTAGCGACGGCGTCGAGGTAGCCGCTGCCCTGGTGTTCGGCGATCTGGCCGGCTTCGAGCGCACCGAAGCCGGGTGAACCGTCAGCGGTCGTATAGCGTACCCATGTCGTCATGGCGAGTTCCGTTGCGTCTGCGTTGCTGGCTAGTGTGCAGCGTGGTGGCCGGCGGCCTTGGCGGCGCGCTCTTCTTCCATGGTCTTGGCCAGCAGCTTGGTCAAGGCATAGACGGCATCGATATGCGGCGTGGGCGTCTCGGTGAGGCGGCCCAGCTCAACCACCGACCCCACCAGCGCATCGACTTCCGGCGAGCGCCCGGCCTCGACGTCCTGGAGCATGGAGGTCTTGTGGCGGCCGACCTTCTCGGCGCCGGCAATACGCTTCTCCAGCGACAGGCGGAACGTGATTCCCAGGCTGTTGGCGATAGCCTGGGCTTCGGTCATCATGGCCGCCGCCAGTTCGCGCGACGGCGGGTACTGGCAGATGTCGATCAGCGTGGACCGCGACAGCGCACTGATGGGGTTGAACGTAAGATTGCCCCACAGCTTGAGCCAGATCTCGGCGCGGATGTTGTCGAGCACCGGCGCCTTGAATCCGGCGCGGATGAAGCATTCGGACACGCGGTTCACGCGTTCGCTGCTGCTGCCGTCGGGCTCGCCCACGGGGAAGCGGTCGCCCTCGACGTGCTGGATCACGCCCGGAGCAATCAGTTCGGAAGCCGGATAAACCACACAGCCGATCACCCGGCTCGAGTGGATGTTCGTGGCGATCTTGCCATGCGGATCGACACTGTGAACGACGCGGCCGTCCAGGTCACCGCCGTGCTTGTAGAAGTACCAGTAGGGAATGCCGTTTTGCATCGGCACCACGATGGTGTCGGGTCCGAAGAGCTTGGGCACATCGTCGACCACGTCGATGACCTGGTGGGCCTTCATGCCCAGGATGACGATGTCCTGCGGACCGGGCTCGTCGTAATTGTTCGTGGCCTTGACGTTGCGGGCGACGTGCTCGGTGCCGTCCTGCATGATGAGCTTGATGCCGTTTTCGCGGATCGCCGCCAGGTTCGCGCCGCGAACCATGAAGGTGACGTCCTCGCCGGCCAGCGCCAGCTTGACTCCGATATAGCCGCCGATCGCCCCGGCGCCAATGATGGCGATTTTCATTTGACGTTCCCTCTGTGAATCGAATTCGGTCTTGAAAGTACTGCGACTACCCTCACCCCAGCCCTCTCCCGGAGGGAGAGGGTGAAGAAGGCCGGAATTCCCGGACGGGAGTTCCGCTGGCTCAGAGTGCGAGAGGGCTGGCGAGCATGAC
>CAIQGU010000064.1 GCA_903871435.1 uncultured Burkholderiales bacterium
GATGCCGGTGACGCGGTAGCCTTGCTCCTTCAGGAGATAGGCGGTGACGCTGGAGTCGACGCCGCCGGAGAGGCCTACGACGATGTGTTCGCGGACTGTCACGACTTGAGGACCGTGTACGACACCAGGTCCAGCGCACCCCGCTGCCCTGCCAGGTAGTCATCCACGCACTGCAACACCAGCGGACTACGCAGCCGCTCGCGCTGCTCGGCAATTTCGTCGCGGGTGAGCCATAGCGTGCGCACGATGTCCGGGTCGAGGGCACGGTCCGCGTGGAAGGCGCCCAGTTCACCCGTGAAGGCGACGCGCAGATAAGTGATGTCCTTAGCCGAGCTGCCGGTGGGCATCAAATACATGCCGAGCAGGGCGGTGGGGACGAAGTCGAATGCGCTTTCCTCCAGGGTTTCGCGGGCGACGGCGTCCAGAAACGACTCTCCCGCCTCCAAATGCCCGGCGGGCTGATTGATCCTTAAGCCTGTGCGGGTGTTTTCCTCCACGAACAGGAACCTGCCGCCGCGTTCGACCACGGCGGCAACGGTCACGTGGGGTTTCCAGACGTCAGACATTGAAAAAAGTCCATGATTTTGCGCAAATCGGCGGGAAATGTGGCTGCGGACGCCAATCGATGCCAAAGCCGCCGTTTCCAAGATTCCCCGGAATGCAGTAAATTCTAGCGCTCATCACGCTCCGGCCCTGCTGTCTCACCGTGCCCGGACGCTTACCACCCATACTTATAAACGCCAGGAGAGGATCCCATGCGAATTGGAGTTCCGGCCGAAACGCGGCCGGGCGAGACGCGTGTTGCCGCCACCGCCGAAACCGTCAAGAAGCTGGTCGCGCAAAAGCACCAGGTCGTCGTGCAGGCGGGAGCCGGTCTTGCGGCCAGCCAGACCGATGAGGCCTACGTTGCTGCCGGCGCCACCATCGGTTCGGCAGCTGACGCGCTGGGTGCCGAACTGGTGCTCAAGGTGCGCTTGCCCACCGCGGAAGATCTCGCCCACATGAAATCGGGCAGCGTGCTGCTGGGCCTGCTCGAGCCCTTCAATGCAGCCGGTATCGCTGCCCTCAACAGCGCAGGCCTCACGGCCTTTGCGCTCGAGGCTGCGCCGCGCACGACGCGGGCCCAAAGCATGGACGTGCTGTCCTCGCAGGCCAACATCGCCGGCTACAAGGCAGTGCTGCTGGCTGCCAACGCCTACGGGCGGCTCATGCCCATGATGATGACCGCGGCCGGCACCATCAAGGCGGCGCGGGTGGTCATCCTGGGCGCGGGCGTCGCGGGCCTGCAGGCCATTGCCACGGCCAAGCGTCTTGGGGCGGTGATCGAAGCCTCCGACGTGCGGCCCGCGGTCAAGGAGCAGATCGAATCCCTGGGCGCCAAGTTCATCGACGTGCCGTATGAAACCGACGAAGAGCGCGATGCGGCCAAGGGCGTGGGCGGTTACGCCAAGCCCATGCCCCCCAGCTGGCTCGAGCGGCAAAAGGCCGAAGTTGCCAAGCGTATCGCGCAGGCGGATATCGTCATCACCACCGCGCTCATCCCCGGCCGCAAGGCGCCCGTGCTGGTCACGGCGGAGATGGTGCAGTCCATGAAGCCGGGTTCGGTGATCGTCGACATGGCGGCCGAGCAGGGCGGCAATTGCGCGCTCACGGAACCGGGCAAGACCTCGGTGCACCACAACGTGCAGATCATCGGCCTGCCCAACATACCGGCGCTGGTGGCAGCCGACAGCTCGGCTCTCTACGCCCGCAACCTCATCGACTTCCTCAAGCTGGTGGTCGACAAGGAGGGCAAGTTCTCGATCAACAAGGAAGACGACATCGTCGTCGCCTGCCTGGTGTGCCACGGCGGGGAAATCCTGCGCAAGTAGCGCGAGGAAAAATCATGGAATTAGTCAATCACACGGTTATCAATCTCATCATCTTCGTGCTGGCCATTTATGTCGGCTACCACGTCGTCTGGAATGTCACGCCGGCGCTGCATACGCCGCTCATGTCGGTGACCAACGCCATCTCGGCCATCATCATCGTCGGCGCCATGCTGGCGGCGGCGCTCACCGAGACGACCCTGGGCCGTACGATGGGCGTACTTGCCGTGGCACTGGCGGCCGTCAATGTCTTCGGCGGGTTTCTCGTGACGCGGCGCATGCTCGAGATGTTCCGCAAGAAGGAACCCAAGACGGGTTCGGCCGCCGGCCCGGCCAGCGGCGCGCACAAGTAAGGCAGGAATCGTCAAATGACCATCAGCTTGAATCTCGTCGTCCTGCTCTATCTGGTTGCGTCCATCTGTTTCATCCAGGCGCTCAAGGGACTCTCCCATCCGTCAACCTCGCGCCTGGGCAATGCCTTTGGCATGAGCGGAATGGCGCTGGCCGCCGTCACTACCGTGCTGCTCATCCTCAAAATGCGGCCGGAAGACGCCGGCAGCGACGCTGCCGTCATCGGCCTGGCCTGGGTGCTGGGGGGCCTGGTGGTGGGTGGCGGCATCGGCGCCACCATTGCCTACCGCGTGCCCATGA
>CAIQGU010000065.1 GCA_903871435.1 uncultured Burkholderiales bacterium
GATCTGCGTGCTGCTTTACATGAACTTTGGCTCGGTCATCGACGCGGCGCTGGCTGCCAGCGTCATGCCCATGGCCCTCATTGGCGGCATCGTTGCGCTGTATCTGACCGGGACGCCCTTCAGCGTCTCCGCGGCCATTGGCTTCATTGCGCTTTTCGGCATTGCCGCCATGGATGGCATCATCGTGCTTTCCTACTACAACCACCTCATCTACGATGGCATGGAGGCCGCCGAGGCCGTGGTCAAGGCCTGCGAAGTGCAGATGCGTCCGGTCGTCATGACCTGTATCGCGGCGTGCGTCGGATTGCTCCCGGCAGCGTTTTCCACCGGCATCGGCTCGCAGGTACAGAAGCCGCTCGCGCTGGTGGTGGTGGGCGGCATAACGCTCGCACCCGTACTGATATTGCTGGTGCTGCCCGTGCTGATCCGGCAGTTTGCCGGCAGCCGCCGTCAACAGGCCCCGGACCCGGAGGCTGGCGTATGAAGCCGCGCGTGCCTGGTTTAGCGCGCCGCGCGCCCTCTCTGATTGGCCTGGCCGTTGGCCTCGCGCTGCTGGGGGGCTGCTCGGTCGGCCCGGATTACCACCGCCCGGTCATTGCCTCTGGCGACCGGATCACGGCGGAACCCCTCCCCGCCAGCACGGTCAGCGCCCCGGCCAAAGGCGGCGCCGCGCAACACTGGGCGCAACCGGGACAGGATATCCCCGCCCAGTGGTGGCGCGCCTTCCATTCCGAAGCCCTCAATGCACTGATCCAGGAAGCGTTCAAGGCCAATCCGGACGTGCAGGCGGCCCAGGCAGCGTTGCGCCAGGCCAATGACCTGGTATGGGCGCAGCGCGGCTTTTTCCTGCCCACGGTGCAGGCGGGTTTCTCGCCCTCGCGCTCGAAAAACCCAACCGGCACGCTCCAGCCCACGCTTCAGTCCGGTGTGCCGATCTACAACCTCTACACCACCCAACTCAGCGTGGGCTACACCCTTGACGTCTTCGGCGGCAACCGCCGTCAGGTGGAGACGCTGATCGCCCAGTCCGATATGCAGCGCTTCCAGCTGGAGGCCACCTATCTCACGCTGTCCACGAATGTGGTGACAGCAGCAGTGCAGGAGGCGGCCTTGCGGGCGCAGATCGCCGCCACCGAACGCATGGTCGCGATCGAGACCGAGCAGCTGCAGATCATGATGAAGGAAGTGGACCTGGGCGCCATTTCGGTTTCCGACGCCACCGCGCAGGAAGTGCTGCTGGCGCAGACGGCCGCGTTGCTGCCGCCCCTGCGCAAGCAGCTGGCCGTCCAGCGCGACGCCCTCACGGCCCTTTTGGGGCGACTGCCCATGCAGGAGCCCACCGAGGTCTTCGACCTGGACACGATCGATTTGCCCGAAGAGCTGCCGCTCAGCCTGCCCTCGTCCATCGTCGAACAGCGGCCCGACGTGCGCATGGCGGAAGAACAGTTGCACGCCGCCACCGCGCAGGTGGGCGTGGCCATCGCCGATATGCTCCCGCAGGTCACTATTGCGGCCAGCGCCGGCGGCACCTCCACCGCCTTTGGCCATATGTTCTCTACGGGCAACAAGTTCTGGACGGTGGGCGCCAGTCTCAGCCAGACGCTTTTTGACGGCGGCAC
>CAIQGU010000066.1 GCA_903871435.1 uncultured Burkholderiales bacterium
CAAGTTCCACAATCGTCTTGACCTGGGCCGCGCCCTGGGCCTGCTGCTGGCCGAGCGTGCCCGCGCCTGGCAGGGCGACGCCGTTTTGGCGCTGCCGCTGGCCGCGCAGCGCCTGCGCGAACGCGGCTACAACCAGGCCGAGGAAATCGCCCGCGCGGTCGCTGCCCGCCTGGCCCGGCCCTTGTTGCGCCACGCGCTGGTGCGCGTGCGCCATTGCGCCAGCCAACAGGGACTGCGCCTGGCGCAACGGCGCACCAATGTGCGCGGTGCCTTTGTGGCCAGCCCCGCTGCCGCCGGCCTTCACCTACTGCTCGTCGATGATGTCCTCACATCCGGTTCCACCCTCGACGAGGCCGCCGCCGCCCTGCGGCGCGCCGGCGCGCTTTCGATCACCAACGCGGTCGTGGCGCGCACGCCATAATCCGCCTGCCATGTTTCGCGTCGTCCTCATCGAGCCCCAGATACCCCCCAACACCGGCAACGTGATCCGCCTGTGCGCGAATACGGGCGCGGAACTGCACCTGGTCGAACCCCTGGGCTTTCCCATCGACCACGCCAAGATGCGTCGCGCCGGCCTCGATTACCACGAGTTCGCGCAGCTTCGTGTGCACGCCAGTGTCGATGCGTGGCGCGCCGCGGAGCAACCCGACCCGGCACGGGTCTTTGCCTTCAGCACGCGGGCCATGCGCCGCCATACGGAGCCCTCGTTCAAGGAGGGCGATTGGCTGTTGTTTGGTTCCGAGACCGCGGGCCTGCCCGATGCGCTGCTCGCGGAGCTGCCGCCAGACCAGCGGCTGCGGCTGCCCCTGCGTCCCGGCAACCGCAGCATGAACCTGTCCAATGCGGTGGCCGTCGCGGTATTCGAGGCCTGGCGGCAGCACGGATTCGCGGGCGGCGGGTAGGCGGCCACCATCCGCCTATGGCAGTGCCGGCGGCGGGTCAGTCCGGCGCCAGTCGCACCAGCGTTACCGTATCGGCCAGCACCGCGTCGCCGTCGTCGGCGGGCGCAAATGTCGCCAGCCAGCGGCCATCGGGACGCACGAGGAAGAAATTGGTCGTGTGGTCCAAGGTGTATCCCGCGGCATCCACGCCCGGGCGGCGTTCGTACGTGACGCCAAAAAAAGCCAGCAGGCCCCGTAATGCAGTGGCGCTGCCCGTCAATCCCAGGGTATCGGTGCCGAAGGCCGCCGCATAACGCTGCAGTACGGGCGGCGTGTCGCGTTCCGGATCCAGCGACACGAAGACGATGCGTGGCTGGGGCAGGCCCTGGGCCTGCAGGGCTTCCTGCACGTGGTTGAGTATCCCCAGGGTGGCCGGGCACGCATTGGGGCAATTGGTGTAACCGAAAAAAATGAATGACCAGCGCCCCAGCAGGTCATGCCGGGTGAAGTCGCCGGTGGCACCGGCCAGGGTGAACTCCGGTATTGCGTTGAGTTCTTCGAGCTGGGCCACTTCCAGCGTCTGGCCGGGGGGCAGTTGCGCAGTGCCCGCGCCGCTACTCCACCACCTCTGGTACGCGGCGTATCCGGTGACCGCCGCGGCAGCCAGCGCTGCCAGTCCTGCCCCCATGACGCGCCGCCGTGGCCAGGGCTCCCTCATGGCGCCTGCCTTCCTGGCGGAGGTCCTGCTTGGCGGGAGCGCCACGTAAGCATCGCTGCCGGCTCGTCGGCTGCCGACCCTAGCTGCGCTCGGCGCGCGGATCGCGGGCCAGCAGCCGGTCTACGGCGTCACGCACGCTGGCACGCTCCTCCAGCACATCGCAGACGGTAGCCGTGATGGGCATCTCCACCTGCAGGGTGCGTGCCCTGGCCACGATGGCGGGAGCAGACCACACGCCTTCGGCAACGTGCCCGATCTGCGCAATGGCCTGTGCGAGGGGGATACCGCTGCCCAGCGCAAGTCCGACGCGCCGGTTGCGCGACAGGTCCCCCGTGCAGGTGAGGATGAGGTCGCCCATCCCGGTAAGGCCGGTGAAGGTTTCGCTGTTGCCGCCCAGCGCTACGCCGAAGCGGCGTGTTTCATTGAGGCCGCGGGTAACCAGCGCCGCCCGCGCGTTGAGCCCGAGTTGCAGGGCGTCGGCAATGCCGGTCGCAATGGCCAGCACGTTCTTGACCGCCCCGCCCACTTCCACGCCGACCACATCGTCGGTGGAGTAGACCCGCAGGTTGGCCCCGTGGACGGCCGCCGTGACGGTGGCGCAAAAACCAGCGGTCCCCGCCGCGACGAGTGCGGTTGGCAGGCCGCGCGCCACCTCCTCGGCAAAGCTGGGGCCCGAGAGAGGACCGGCGGCGATGCCGGGCAGGATATCGGCGACGATCTGGTGGGCCAGGAGGCCGGATTCGCGCTCCAGCCCCTTGCACAGCCAGGCCACCGAGCCGTCAAAGGACGCGCGGCCAATTTCGACCAGCAGGGGGCGCAGCGAGGCGATAGGCACGGCCAGGAGCAACAGGCTGCCGCGGGCGTGGTGCAGTGCCTCAGGCAGGTCGGTGCCGACCCGCAGTGATGCCGGCAACGCGTGCCCGGGCAGGTAGCGCTCATTTCTGCCGCTGGCCGCGATAAGCGCGGCCTGTGCGGCATCGCGCGCCCACAGCACCGTCTCATGCCGTGGGGCCAGGGTTGCGGCCAGCGCCGTCCCCCATGCCCCGGCCCCGAGTACGGCGATGCGCATGGCGTCGGGACGACTGCGGGCCGGCTGCGGGGCGCTGGTTGAGCGGCGCCCGGACTACTGGCGTGTCTGCGACGGGGGCGGCACGGCGAGGCCCTGCGCGTTTTGCGCCAGCTTCTGCTGGTAGAGCGCCTCGAAGTTGATTTCCGCCAGATGGATGGGAGGCAGGCC